>QNCA01000066.1 GCA_003644325.1 Planctomycetota bacterium | reverse complement strand
CCAAGACTGCCCTGAGCCTCCTCAGGGGCGCACCTCCCGCATCTTCAGCGCGCCCATGTAAACCGCCCCCACCTTGTTGAAGTCCACCGACTTGGGAAAGAGAACGTGTGTCTGTACGGTCTGACCCGGCAGTACATCCCTTGCCTCGAAATGCTCCGACAGACCGAGTTTCGTGCCCAGTTGCAGTTCTCGAACTTTTATGACCTCCCGCGGGTCGAATGACGTCTGGAACTTCTTGCGGCCACCCGCGTCCTCGCCCTCCACCATTAGTGTAAAAAGCCCCTTCCGGGGGTCAAACCTGTAGCCCGTGCCTTCTTTGCTCACGTTGGCTATTTGCAGCCACATGTAAGAATATTCGTCGCCTAACTGGTCGCGGAAGATCTTGGTCTCCTCTTCCTTTGTCACCGGGCACAGGTAAAACTGCACGCCCCGTACCTCGCCGGACCAGTAAACCTGCACGTCCGATATTTTCCTGATGGTATCCCAGAACTTTGCCGGTCCCGGACCGCCGTTGCCGCCCGACGGTTTCGGACCCGGTTGCGCGTGCGCCAGAACGCCTACCCGCGCATCCAGCCGGATAATCTCCATGCGCAACTGCTCTATCTCGCTGCGGAGGTCCTTCATTTCTCCGCGCAGCATCGCCACCTCGCCCTGCATCGCGTTATCCGCAGCGCCGGAATCGGCCCCCTCGCTCGGCGGGGCGGTCGCACACCCGGTCAACGCAAGTACCGCCACAATGAGAAACGTTGCAACTGTTTTCATCACGCGCTCCTCTACATTGCCCTGTCCCGGGCGCCGCCCGTTCGGCGAGCGCCCGTACACAACGCGGAATCTCCTCCCTTTCTAACCATGTTACCAAAAAGGGGCCGTTTCGTCAAACATCCTGATGCCGAAGGGATAATTGACAGCATATCGAACTCGTGTTAAAATCAAAATGATACTATGGCATTCGCACAGAGAAAAAGGATGACGACCTCAATAGTAATCCTTGCGAAACAACCCGTAGAAGGCCGCACCAAGATGAAACTGGCGCGGACCCTGGGCAATGCCTACGCGGCCAAACTGGCCGAGTGCTTCATCCGTGACACCCTGGCGCTCGTTCGCAACCTGCCCGTCGGACAGAAGAACGTAGCCTACTCGCCCGAAGAGGCCCGCGGCTATTTCCGCGAACTGGTCAGGCCGCTCCTCGAGTTCTCCACGTACCCTCAACGCGGGCAACACCTCGGCGAGCGAATGCAGAACGCCATCCAGAGGGAATTCTCCGGCGGCGCCGACAGCGTGGTCCTGCTCGATACCGACAGCCCCACGCTCCCGCCCCACTACGTCACGCGGGCGTTTGAACTGCTGAAGAAGGCAGACTTTGTGCTCGGGCCGACCTACGATGGCGGCTGTTATCTCGTCGGAACGTCCCTGCCCAGCACGACACCGCTCGCCTCGGTGCCGTGGGGCACACCGCAGGTCTTCAAGAAGACCGTTTACAATATCAGCAAGGCCGGGCTGAGACTCGCCCTCACCCCGCCCTGGTACGACGTTGACACGGAGCATGGATTTGAAATGCTCAAGTCGCATATCGAGGCGCTCGCCTATTCCGGCGCCACGGGCATACCCACGCATACCGCGGCCTGGCTCACCACCATGGAAAATCACCCTTCACGTTGAGGAAGAAAAATGCACAAGGCCCTCCCGCTCGTGGCGCTGTGCGCGATGCTCGCCGGCTGCTCCTTTCTGCCGACCGGCAATCCTGAAAACGCCCATCGTGCCCCTGTTCAAGGCCCGCTGTATTCCGGGGATGCCGCCGCGCCCGATAAGGAGGGCGCCGACTGGTGGCGGGCGTCAACCATCTTCGTTGCCGAAACTCGCGGAGACATCGGCCGGGGCCGTAACCGACCGGGAACGACACCGGGCGGATATCAATTCATTTCCGACGCGCCGCCCGCGCTGCCCGACGTGTTTCCGCCCGACCTGAACGAGGGCAAGTCCTTCTGGGCGCCCGACCGTGAGTTCAACCATCTCTTCGAAAACTTCAAATACCCCGACCGCCCGTGGTGGCGCGACTTCGCCGACACGCCTTCGGCGCTCTGGAAAGACGCGAAGCATCTGGTCAAGCCGCCCTGCCTCCTTACGCTGGGCATGGGCGCGGCGCTGGCGGGCGGGGCGCGGACCATGGACCATGACATCGCGGACCACTTCGAGGATGTAGATGTCCTGGGGGACGCGGAAGACTTCGGCAACACGCTGGGCCATCCCGGCCTGCACCTGGGCATTGCCGGCGCCGTCTACCTCTACGGTCGGCTCGGCAAGAACGACGCCGCGCTCGAACGCTCGCTGATCCTCGCCGAGGGCCTCGTAATCAACGACCTCGCCACGCTCATGCTCAAGGCGGCCTTCAACCGCGAGCGTCCCAACGGAGACAACCTGTCATTCCCCTCCGCCCACGTTTCATCGACGTTCGCGCTTGCCGCCATGCTCGACGAGATGTATGGCCATCGCGTCGGCTACCCCATGTACCTCCTCGGAGGTTTCGTGGCGTTCTCCCGCATGAACGATGAGAAACACTACCTCTCCGACGCCGTCTTCGCGTCATTCCTCGGCTACGCCGTCGGCAAGGCCGTCTTTGACCGGCACAGGATGAAGATGTTCGGATTTGAACTCCGGCCTTACGTCGAAGAGGGCGCCGGCGCGCCCGGCCTCGCCTTCACCCTCGACTTCTAACCCGCTTAGAAGCCGAGGTCTTCGTCCACAAGAATGAGGGTTATGCGGCCGGGGGCCATGGTGCGGTGGATGCGGACGTAGATGTTGCAGATGCGGCGCTCGGCGTCGCAGTCGCAGCACACCCCGGTCTTGACGCAGGGCGTGTCCACGCCGAAGCGCTTTGCGTTGAGCGGGGCGGCTTTCTCGCGGATTCTCTTCCACGCCTCGGCCTCGTCGCGCACCAGTTTGTTGATGCCGCAGACGAGGATAACGCGCTCCGGCCCGTATGACACCGCCGCGACCCGGTTGCCTATGCCGTCGAGAAAGAACAGTTCGCCCGCTTCGCTGACGGCGTTGACGCCGGTGATATAATACTGCGCGGTCAGGCCCGCGCGCCTTCGGCGCTGGTTCTCCTCAGCGGATATTCCCTCCTCGTACTGGTCGTGCAGTTCATAGTCGCGCGCCCTGAGCGCGTCGAGCAGGCCGATTTGCCTCACGGTAGTTGACCCGCCCATGCCTATCGATGCGTCTCGCGGGAGAATGTCGAGCACCATCTTGCGGCATTCGTCGCCGTCGGAGGCGCGAAGTGCCTCTATGTTGTGGTGTTTGAGGCTGGCGATTGTCTTTTCCACGTCAACTTGTTCAGTCATTTTTCCTGCTCCCGTTGTCCAGGTATGATTGCAACATTATCTGCGCGGCGACCTTGTCCAGTTTCCGCTTTCTCCCGGCCCGCGTCATGTCCGCGCTGATCATCGCGCGTTCCGCCTGCGCGGTGGTCAGGCGCTCGTCCCATGTCCGTACGGGCATATCGAGCGCCCCGCGCATTTCTTCCACGAAGTCCAGTGTTTCCTCGGCCATCGGCCCCAATGACCCGTTCAGGCTGCGCGGCATGCCGACTACGATTTCGGAGGCTTCATGTTCCGACGCGAGCGCTCTGATGGCCGCGATTGCGCGTGCGCGTTCCGATGCCTCTATCGTGGAAAGCGGCGAGGCTATCCGCCCTCCGGGGTCGCTCACCGCCACGCCGATGCGCCGGCGGCCGTAATCTATGCCGAGTATCGTCGCCATCCGGTTACAGATACTCCTCCATTTTCTTCTCCTTGAGGGTGTTCACTATATCGCGCACTTCCTGCGAGCGCTCTTTCCGGCAGACGAGGATGGCGTCGTCCGTGCGCACGATGACGATGTCGTCCAGGCCGATTGTCGCGATAAGTTGGCCCCGGCCCATAATAATGCAGTTGCGCGTGTCCAGACCCACGTGCTCCGCGGCGACAATGTTGCCGTGCTCGTCTCGCTCGCGCCACTTCTCCAGGCCCTGCCACGAACCGACGTCGTCCCACTGGAAGGCCGCCTCGACCACCTTGATGTTTTCCGCCTTCTCCATGACGCCGTAGTCGATGGTTTCGGATTTTATCGTGTTGTATTGTTCGGCGATAACCCCCGCAAGGTCCGGGCTGTCAAGGGACTTCTGGATTTCACGGGCGGCTCGGTACAGAGAAGGCATGAGACGCTCGAACCATTTCATTATGGTGTCCGCCCGCCAGATGAACATGCCTCCATTCCAGTAATATTCGCCGGACTTGAAGTATTCGGTGGCAGTGTGGAGGTCCGGCTTCTCGACAAAGCGCCGGACATCATATACCGCGGTGCCTTCGTGCTCGTGGACGAGGACGCCACGGTGTATGTAGCCGAAGCCTGTTGCAGGAAATTCCGGCACCATACCCAGTGTGACCAGGCATTCCGGGTCTCGCTCGACGGTCTTCGCCGCGGCCTCTATCGCCTGCCAGAAGCGCTCCGCGGGGGAAATGACGTGGTCCGCGGAAAGGACGGCCATTACGCCGTCGGGTTCCTTCTTTTCTATCATTGCCGCGGCCAGCGCTATGGCGGCGGCGCTACCGCGCCCGACCGGCTCGCCCACGATGTTCTCCGCCGGAATGTCCGGCACCTGCCCGCGCACGGCCGCCACCTGGGACTTGTTGGTGATTACCAGCATCTCCGAGGGCTGCACGCGGCCGTGGACGCGCTTGACTGTTTCCTGCAGGAGCGAGTTCTCGGTGATGAGCGGGAGAAGTTGCTTGGGGGTCTTCCTGCGGCTCATGGGCCAGAGCCGTTGCCCCACGCCGCCGGCCATGATAACGATGTGAATCATTTCGTGCCTCTTGCTTTGTGTGCTTCCCCTCATGCGGAACGACCTGAACATGGGATTTTAACAGGAAGAGCGCGCGCATTCAAGAAATGAAGGCGCGGACCCGCCTGGGTCTTGTGCCGGGGCGGGTCTGCGCGTATGAGAAAAAGGAGGGGGAAGTGGTCAGGTCTGTTGCAGAACCGTGAAGGTGAGCATTACGGATGGGGCGGCGAGGTCGCAGTTGCCGTCTTTGCCAGCGCCGACCGGTTCGAGTATCTCGGCGGCCGTGTCGACGTGGCCGCTAAGCGTGGGACTCAGGCGGTGCGAGAAGTGCGCAACGATGCTTTCCGTCTTCTCCAGGGCCGTACCGGTCAGATCGTCCTGGTCGTGTCCCGCGAACTGCATTTGCAGTTCCACAAGGTACCGTGTTCTGTCTGAGAGCGGGCCGTGCGGTTCCGTCTTTTCGCACCTGGGCGCTATCAGGCACGAAGGCAATTTGTGCGCAGCGTCGAAGAACGCCCCGCCGGCTACGACGGCGAAGTCGAACTGCTCCAGTTCCGCTGAGACAAATTCCAGTATGGTGTTCATTGTTGATGACATTTCGTGGTTTCCTCTTGTTGTGAGTTCCGAAACGGAGATTTCGGAACGATAAGGCCCGTTTCCTTCATTTTTCGACGACTCGGACTACGCCCTGCCTATCGGGATTTCGCCCGGGCGCGAGGTGCCGTCAACGGCGGCGTCCCCGTCCCTGTCAATTTCCAGGACGAGTTCCCTCAACGCGCCGTCGAAGCGCTTCAGGTATATGTCCCGCGCCTGCGAGTATATGCCCTCGGGGTCGCCGAGCCGGGCCGCGCGGTCGTTGTAAATCAGGTGCAGGACGTAAAAGACCTGCATGCGCGTGAGCGCCCGTTTGTCGGCAACGACATCCAGCAGATCCTCCGTGTCACTCAGCCCGAACTCATCGAGCAGCCTGCGGCGCAGCGTCCGGTTTATCCTGAAGAACGCTTCGTTGTGTTGCGGCCGAAAATCCGTCTGACCCTCCGGCAGCAACTGGTCGATGGTGCTTTCATAAACCATGAGGTCCGCCAGGTCGGCGTATCCGAGCACGAACTCGATGCCGTCGTTTTCCGTGTCGTCATTGAGTTCAACGCTGCCGCTGATGCCGCTGGAGTTCTCCTCGTCGAGCGTCACCTTTCCCGATGCCAGTAGTATGCTTCCCGTGGCGACGGTGAAGTCCGCGCCCCGCGAGGCGTGCTTGAAGAGCGACACGATGCGGAGCGTTGCGATCTTTTTGATGGAGGCATAGAGCCTCAGTTCGTCGGTATTGGCGCGTGTGAAGCCTGTGAGAGAAAGGTTCGACAGTTGCGAGAGAGAGTCGTTTATCTTTATTACTTCCTGCATCTGAGCCTCCCGAAGCGCTGAAGGTGTTTCGTCGAGTTTGCGAGATCGCGTGTTGCCGTGTCTCCGCGGGGCGGCGGCCGCCTTCCGTCACGACGAGCCGCCGCGCCCGCGTGGAGACATGTCCGTTTAACCGATTGTTTAGATGCTCGGGGAGTCAGACCCTTTCCCGTCGTCCCCCCGATGTATCGGGGGAACTCCTCCTCAGCGTCTAACCTCCCTCGCCAATCCGCCTCAGACGGGCAGATTGTGGATCTTGCCGTGCGCGTTCTCGTTGCGGAACTCCAGCACGTACTCGCCCACGACCTGCCCCATCATGTAGTCACCCGTGCTTGCGAGCGCCTTGTGGTGGAACGCTCGTCCCTTGACCGGCAGCACCTTTATCCTGCCGGAGTCAAGGAACAGGATTTCGTCGTCGGGCATCCACCTGCACAGGAGCACCCGCACGATGCCGAAATCGCTTTCGTACACGCCGACCACGTTCTTCAGGACCGAGTCCTCGGCGTAGTAGCCGCGGCCTTGCATGATGAGGGACGAGATGGCGCGCTTCTGGATTCCGTTGACCAGCATTATGTCAACGTTCTTGCTGCCGCAGTCCCAGAGTTGCTTCATCATGGCGTTGAGTTCGCTTTCCTCCAGGCCGTTCCCGGTGTGCTGCGCGACGTTGGTGACGATCTGCGCGTCGATGCCGTGAATCGTGCGGCGGACCGTATCGCTGCCCTCGGGGTCACTTGCGGGGCCGACGCCGTTGATGATGGTGTT
>QNCA01000065.1 GCA_003644325.1 Planctomycetota bacterium | reverse complement strand
TCGGCGGGGCCGCTCCACGACCAGCCGTCCCCGCCGTCCGTATCGGCGCCGAGCAGCGTGTCAATCCCCGGGTCGAAGGCGCCGTCGCCGTCGGCATCGACGTAGAACTCAACCGTCGATACGGGCCCCTCGAGGTCGCTCACGCCGTGGGCCGTCAGTACGAGGGTTTCGCCCTGCGCAACGGTGTCGGGCTCGGCTGCAAGGTCCTCGATTACAGGCGGCTCGTCGGTTATGTGAATCGCCGCCTCCGGGGTCGCAGCGGTGTTGTTGTCTTCTCCGTCGGGACCTTCGTCGATTTCGTCGGCGGAGTCTATCCGCGCCACTATGTAATAGTCGCCTTCGCCCGCGTCGGGCAGTATCAGTTCCGCGCCGAAGGACGGATTCGTTCCTCCCGCGGCCAGCCCCTCGTCGATGACCAGATCGTCGGGGTTGACAGCCTCCAGCAGCAGGTCGCCCTCGTCCGGCACGTCATCGGTGGAAAGGTAATAGGCGACATGGAATTCCTGTCCGGGCGCGACGTCGGCATCGCCCGTATTCGCGGCGCTGGCGAGAACGACGAAGGCGTCCCCGGCGTCAATGCCTCCGGGAAGGTCAACGTTGTATATCGACATGTGCAAATCGGGATAAGTCGGCGGCTTCTCAAAGATGTCGAGGGAATAATTCAGGCAGTCCTCGGTCGGGCTGCCGTCGATGTGAAGGTAGTACGTGCCGCTGTCGGGGGCGCTGACTTCCAGCATCGCCGTTCCGTCGGAGCCGTCCACGCTCTGTATCATCAGGCCGTCGCCGTCGTGCAGCGAGACGGCCAGACCGCCCTCGGACTCGACGTAGTCCACGGTCATGCGCAGCGTACCGTCGGTGCCGGACGGCACATCGAGTGAGAACCAGTCCTGGTCGCCGGGCGTCAGCGTCAGGCCGTCGAACGACTCGTCGGACACCTCACCCAGTGCGCAGGCGTCTTCCAGGGTGTCGTTGGGTTCCGCCCAGTCCGGCTGCACGTGAACGCCCGAGGTGAATGCATCCAGGAAGCCCTCCCAGTGCGCCGCATCCGCGAAAGAGAGGTGTCTGTAGGACCACGAGATGCTCGCGCCTACTTCGGGCAGGAAGATCGACAGGCCGGTTCCTTCGGAGGTGGGGTTGCTGTAGTTGTTCAGAATGAGGCCGTCGTATTCATTCAGCACTGCTTGTGCCGCGCTGGAAATGTCCTCCGTGGAGACGCGGTCCGCGACCTCTCGCATAAACCCGCCCAAGTCAACGAAAGCAGGCTCGTCAAAGGCGGGCGCGGCGTCCCTGGCCGCCTCTATGGCATTCCAGTCGTCGGGCGTGCCCTGTTCGAGAGTCGTGTCGACGAAATCCGCCAGGGCCGCGGTGAACGTGTCCATGCCGCCCGTGTCGGTGGCGGACATCGTCTGAATGTACCAGGGGACCCCGAGGGTATCCACTATCTCGCTGCCTATCTGGTCCGGCGTGGCGAAGGGGTTATCGGTGAATATCTCCAGCACTTCGTCCCAGTCCCACCCGGGCACGTACTCGACCTCCTCCGAGCCGATATAGACGTCCACGAAGGGGCTTACTTCATAGGCAACCTCCACCGCGCCCATCAGACAGCCGTCGAATCCGAGGATGCCGGCGCGGTCATCGGCCTGGGAAAGGGCGTTGGCCAGTTCGTTCGGCTTCAGCATATCGTAGCCGTTGGTGTAATCGGGCAGTGCGCCGCGGTATCCTCCGCCGTGGCCGAAGAAGAAGATGGCGTAGTTCTCCGCGGGCAGGGTGGACATGCCCCAGTCGATATAGTCTTGCAGAGTGGAGGCAAGCCCGACGTTCTTCTCGCCCCAACTGGTGAATTCCGTGCTCATCACGTCGGGGTCGGAGTCGTGCGCGAGCACGCCGACCCGTGTGTCGGTCCAGTCCGGGCTTGTGCTCTCGTAGCCCGCGATGCGGTCCATCAGTATCCCCACCTGCACCTCGGAGTGCGGGGCGACGGCCTCCATCGCGTTGACTTTCATGATAGAGTATGTTTCCGTTGACCAGGAACCGCCGTCGTCGTCGCCGTTCAGATATGCCAGGATGGTCCACTCGGGCAGTTCTTCGGGCGCGTCGATGGTAAGGGCGTAATGTGCCGGCGAGTCGCCGCCCGTTACCACGCCGTGGAACGTGTCCGCCTCGTGACCGGCCATGTCCACGATGATTTCGCCGTCATCGCCCGTCGTGGTCGGCAGGATGTTGCCCGAAGAGTCCCGCACTTCAAGGCCCCACTCTTCACCCTCGGCGAAAGAAAGGGTGACCGCGTTTCCGGCTGCCGCCGTCTCGGTCGTGGCGAACATGAACCAGTCCGCCGTATCGCCGTCATGCAGGGTAAGGTCCCAGGAGTAGCGCCCTTCGACCGTCTGCAGGTCGTAGGCCTGCTCGATTGTGTCGTTGACCTCCCAAGAATCGGCGGGGACGGGCCCAGGCTCGTCGGGGGCATCAACAGTGAGAGTATAGCCGGGGTTACTCGCGCCGTTGTAGCCGTAAACCTTCAGGTAATACGTGCCGGCGACCAGGTTATCCAGGCCTATTTGCTCGACATCGCCTGTCCCTTCGGATACCGCAATGGTGAGCCCCGTCGGCCCGCACAGTTTCATGTCCAGGTCGCCCATCCCCTGCGAAAACTCTATCCGCACCACGTCACCCGCCGCGCCCCGTCCGACCGTTTCAAAGACGAACCAGTCCTCCTTCACGGGCTCGTTGATGCTGTTGTCCATGGTGAGACCGGGGAAGACCCAGTCATGCCCGACGAGCACGCCCAGGTTGTACGCTTCATCCATGCCGTCGTTCTGCTCAAATGCGTCCTCGGCTATCTCCAGGCCCGGGGATGCGTCGATGGTGAGGGCGTAGTCGGGATTTGTCGCTCCGCCGTATCCGTATATGCAGACGTAGTACGTGCCCGCGCTCAGTCCCTCCAGGCTTATGTGCTCGCTGTCGCTTGTCCCTGTTGACGAGGCAACGAACTGGACGCTGGAGTTGTAGAGTTTCATGTCCAGGTCGCCCAGGGCATGGGTGAACTCCGTACCTACGTACTGGCCCGCCTCCCCGTCGCCGGATATTTCAAACCGGAACCAGTCCCTGTCGGTGGAGGAATGAATGCTCAGGTCGGACCATTGATTGTATCCTTCCACCGCGCCCAGGTCGTAAGCCACGCCGCTGCTGTTGTTGCCTTCGGCCCAATCGCCGGCCACCAGCGGCTCGGGCGCGCCCAGAGACAGAGAATAATCGGCGGAGGCGCCGCCATGGGCGACCACCCTGAGCGTGTAGTGTCCCGGCGCAAGTGCCTGAAGGGACACCTCTCCTTCCTCGCTTACACCACAGGATGCGTCAACCAGAGCGCCGTGATCGTCGTGCAGGCGCAAATCCAGGCTGCCCCCTCCCTCCAGGGAATCGATTCGGGCACAGAGGCCGAGCGCTCCATCGGCGAACTCGAAGTCAAAGGAATCGCTCCCCGCCTCGGGGGTCACGTCCAGGCCATCCATCGAGAAGCCGTCGGAGACGACGCCGAGACTGTAATTGCTGAGCGCCAGGCGCTGTTCGAGTTCCTCGAGGGCGAGCCTGCGAAAACAGGACCTGCCTCGGGAACCGACAAGGGACGGCCTGCAACGCGCCCGCGTTGCAGCGATGCGGATGTGACCAAGGGCGCTCTCCATTCTTTGCTCCAGACCAATTGCTTTGAACCGTGCCTTCCTCGGGGCGGCGGATTTACGACCAGGCGTGAATCAACAGGGATTGCGAGTACGATTCAGATGAACGCGAGCGGCCCGTATGGGCAGGCTTGTCGGAAAGGTGACGGTCACCATTACCACCATTACCCATTCGGACCCTGACGGGTCCTCAGGGCGAGGACCCGGAACGGGCGGAGCGCGGACGACCCGACTTGTCGGGGCGGCCAGCTCGTAAATGGTGACTGTCATCTTTCTGACGCATGTTCCTTTGAACATACAGGACTCGATAAGGAAACAGCACTCCCGCACGATTACCACACTTACTCGCAATGGATATGCCGATGAAGAGCAAATAAGGAAGACTGATGTAAAAGGTACTTCAGCATCGAGTTAAGCAGGTGACATTCTTTGTCGCGAGGTGTAACGGCAACCATTTAGACAAACTATGTCGGCACAAATCGTCACCACCGACAAATCCCGTCACCCAAACCGCCGCCTTCGGCGCTTCCCTCAACCCCGCCGATCTCCCATGTCATCCGAAAATGGGAGCATGTGGGAACATGTAAGAATCTTGGGCACTGCCGGCACGGTGACAGTCACCGGTGCGGTCTTTCCAAGATTCTTACATGCTCCCTCCGAGAATAAAATCCTTGCAATGCCGCTCCAAAAGGGCTATAAGTCCCGATTCGTCGGAAAATCTTGCGCGGCGGACAATTCACGCCGAATGGTTTGAACATCTTGGAACCGTTTTATTCCCCTGACTAAAGGAGTAATTCATGCCGGAACAAAAGAACTCAGTTAAAGCGGAAGAAAAAGGCATAGAGCAGCAGGCCACCGAGCAGACCGGCCAGCGCCAGGTGCGCGTGGGCTTCGACGAGCGTAACATGACCACCAGTTACGCAAACGGCTTCCGCGCCAACGCCACCGGCGAGGAAGTCATGCTGGACTTCGGTCTCAACGTCGTCAACCCGGCCGGACAGCAGCAGAACCAGCCCGAGATGCTCTTCCAGGTCAATAGCCGCGTAGTTATGAACTACTACGCCGCCAAGCGCCTGGCCATTACTCTCAGCCAACTCATTCGCCGACACGAAGAACAGTTCGGCGAACTCAACCTTGATATAGCCAAACGCCGCAAAAACGGCTAAAATGAAAGATGACTGTCACTAATTACGGAATCTCGTGAGCCTGTCGAACGAGATTCGTAGATTACTCAAGTTGACTGACTTTTTGTTAACCTCGGTGACTGTCACCTTTCCACTGGCGGGCGCAGCCCCCCGACATAAGGCGCTATTGAACGAGGTGAATCGGCGATGGATGAAGAGCTGGGCGTGGGTCAATCCCCTGAGGCGGAGAGGCCCACGACCGCCGACATGATAGACCGGCTAAGTCGCTTTGACGGCCCGCCCGAGCAGTTCCTCTTACACCTTCTGGCCGTGCAGTGCAGTCTGGCCGGGGCCGAGGCCGGTACCATACTCAGAAGCGGAACCGACGGCCGCGCCGAGGCCATCGCCGTTTACCCGTTGCCCCAGCCCGGCTCCACCGCGCCTGTATGGCTGGCGCAGTCGGTCGAGTCCGCCCCCGACGTCATCGCCGAAGGCACTACCGCCCTTAAACCACTGCGCGAGCCGGACGAACTATACGGCGCGCCGCCCCGGCGATACCTCATCATGGTGCCGTTCCGCTCCGGCGGCGATGTTCGCGGCCTGGCCGCCTTCGCCGTCGAAGCCCGCAGCGAAGCCGCACTCGCCCTTGCCCGTGAGCGCCTCGAACTGACCATCAGCATGCTCAGCCTCTACGAAATGCGCCTGACCCTCCAGCGGCGTCAACTCGATCTGCGCAGGCTGCGCATGGCCGTGGAAACGCTCGCCGCCGTCGATGAGCACGACCGCTTCACGGGCGCGGCAATGGCGCTGTGCAACGAAGTCGCCGCGCGCTGGGACTGCGACCGCGTCGATGTCGGCTTTCTCAGGGGCCGCTACGTCCGCTTGCGCGCCATGAGCCACACCGAAAAGTTCAGCCGCAAGATGAAACTCGCCCAGGACATCGAGGCCGCGATGGAGGAATGCATAGACCAGGACATCGAGGTGCTTTACCCGCCGGAGCCTGATGCCACCTACGTCAGCCGCGCCGCGGGCGAACTCTCCAGACGCCACGGCCCGGCGAACGTCCTCAGCCTGCCCCTGCGAAAACGCGGCGATGCCGTCGCCGTGCTGACGGTCGAGCGCGCACCCGACAATCCGTTCAACCTGGAGGAGGTCGAGGCGCTCCGCCTCACGTGCGAGTTGTGCGCCGCGCGGCTGGCGAACCTGCACGAGCACGACCGGTGGGTCGGCGCCCGCGCCGCCGCCGCCGCCCGCAAAGGCCTGGCAGCCGCCCTCGGCCCGAAGCATACCTGGATAAAGGTCGCCGCGATACTCGTCCTCGCGGCAGTCCTCTTCCTTGCATTTGCCAGGGGCGAGTACCGCGTTGACGCACCCTTTGCCTTTCAGGCCACACGACAGCAGGTAATACCCGCACCCTTCGACGGATTCCTCACGAGCGTCACCGTCACACCGGGCGATAAAGTCGATGGGGACAAAACCGTGCTCGCCAGGCTCGACACCACGGATATCCGCCTCCAACTGGCCTCCGCCAAAGCCGAGCGCGAGGGATACCTCAAACAGGAGGCCGCCGCGGTCAGCGAAGACAAAACCGCTGAAGCACAGATAGCGCGGGCCGAGGTTGACAAGGTTGACGCACAGATAAAACTGCTTGAGCGCCGCATAAAACAGGCGGAAATCCGCTCGCCGATAAGCGGCTGCGTGGTCGCCGGCGACCTGAAAAAGCAGATAGGCGCCCCCGTCGACGCCGGCGACGTGCTCTTCGAGATCGCGCCCCTGGAGTCGCTGAGGGCTGAACTCCTCGTGCCCGAAGACGAAATCGCCGATGTCAGGGTCGGCCAGGAAGGGGAATTGGCCACGGCCTCCTACCCAGACCGTCGGATTAAATTCGTCGTCGAGTGGATAAATCCCGTGGCCGAAGTGGTCAAGCAGAAAAACGTCTTCAGGGTGCGTGTGCGCCTGCTCGAGACGGAACCCTGGATGCGCCCCGGCATGGAGGGTGTCGCCAAGGTGAGCGTGGACCGCCGCACCTACGGCTGGATCTGGACGCACAAACTCGTCAACTGGATCCGCATGAAACTCTGGCTTTAACACAAATGAAACCTAAAGGGGTCAAACCCCTTTAGGTTTCATTTGTGATTGCGTGACATGTCTGTAGAACGTCCGACATTCAGCGAATCATGGTACCGCGTCGCAAACCTGCGGCCGCGG
>QNCA01000064.1 GCA_003644325.1 Planctomycetota bacterium | reverse complement strand
TAATTGACATATTTCAAGAAAGGTATATCATATAAGATTTGTCATTATCTACCGACTCCGGTCCGCGGGTCATCGACGGCCTGTTCCCCCCGGCCGGTCGGGGCGGGAGATTATCCACATGGATAAAAAACATGCCCCCCTCAAGGGAGACCTCGGCGCCTTCAAGTGGCTGGGAACGGTCTGGGTGGCCGTCGGCTCGATAATCGGCGGCGCCCTGCTGGGGTGGTTGCTGGACCATGTGCTGGGGACCAGCCCTTTGCTGCTTGTAGTGTTTCTCCTGCTGGGCGTGGGCGGCGGATTCTGGAAAGCGTACAAGACGATAATGAAAGGATTTGAAAACAAGTAACGGATTGGCGGGAAATGCAGCAATGAGTTCCTTTATTAGATTCCGAAACAGGATTCTGGCGATTTCCGCGGGGCTTTTGACTTTGGCGGAGATTTTTTGCCTCCTGGGGGGCTATTACCCGATTGCCCTGGGGGCGGCCCTGGGCGGGGGATGGAGCCTCGTCAAACTCATTCTGCACGCCTATCATCTGCAAAAATTCGCGGGTTATTCAGATACGGGCGCAAAAGTCCGATATACACTTGCAGGAAATCTGTCCAGATACATCGTTACCGGCGCCGTGCTTGCAGTTGGATTCGCGGCACCGTTCATCAACGAGTGGGCCGTCATCGGGGGAGTTTTCCTTACGAACGCCGTGATGATAGCGTATTCCCTGCTTGAAGGCCGCTCACCCTTCACGGCGAGATGGATTGGAGAAAAATAGGGATGGATATCAACATTACTCCGGAACCGCCCTACAGACCATTCCCCGGCATGGAAGGCGAGAGCGACATTCTCAACCTGGGCTTCAACATGCCCACGATCTTTTTTTCCTGGTTTATCATCGGCCTTCTCGCCGTGGTCTCCTTCGCGGTATATCGCAAACTCAGGGCGAAGCCCACCAGGCTGCAACTGCTCCTCGAACTGATAGTGGATGCGTTCGACAATCTGACGCAGTCCAGCCTGGGCAAACGCGGCAGGAAATACCTGGCGTTCGTGGGCACTATTTTCCTTTTCGTGTGGCTGAGCAATATCATCGGCATCATTCCCGGTTTCGAGGAGCCCACGCGCGACCTTAACACGCCGCTGGGTCTGATGATTCTTGTAATAATCGTCGCACACGCCTCCGGGATCAGGGTAAAGGGCCTGCGCAAATACATCAGGGAGTACTTCGAGCCCGGCTTCAAGATCAAAGGCCGGTGGATACCCAATCCGTTCATTGCCCCGTTGAACATAGTCGGCGAGATCGGCAAGGCCATAAGCCTGCCGTTCCGCCTCTTCGGGAACATCTTCGGCGGCGCGATCATCATCGTCGTGCTCTCACACCTGTTGCTGTTCGTGGGACTGCCGCCGTTCCTGATGTTCTTCTTCGGCCTGTTCGTGGGAACGATACAGGCATTTGTCTTTGCGATGCTCGCCATGACCTACACGGCCGTGGCAATTGCAGATTAAAGACTCAAGTTGACTGGTTTTCGCCAACTTCAGTACTTCGGTGACTGTCACCAATTACTCAAGTTGACTGACTTTTTCTGGATGATGGTGGGTGCTTGATTATAATCTGCTGTTTCACAACACCTTACGGTGACTGTCACCGAGGTTAGCAAAAGTCGGTCAACTTGAGTAGATTAGTGACTGTCACCGCAAGGCGAACACTCAGTTTCGGGAGGCATATTGTTTGGCCGTTGACCCAAACACGATAGCGCTGGTTCAGGGAATGGTGTACGTCGGCGGCGGCTGTGCCATAGGCTTTGGCGCAATCGGCAGCGGCATAGGCGAGGGCTACACGGCACGCGAGGCAACCTTCGGCATGGCGCGCCAGCCGAAAATGAGCGGCGAGGTGATGCGCACGATGCTGGTCGGCCAGGCCATCAGCGAATCACCGGGCATCTTCGCGCTCATCGTCGCCTTCCTGCTGATTCTTACCATCGGCGACATCACCGCCGCCGAGGCTACGCCGGCGTTCGCCATGGCCATGTTGGGCTGCGGACTGGCGGTGGGGTTGAGCGCCATCGGGGCGGGCACCGGCACCGGCCTGGCCAGCGGCCAGGCATGCAGGGCCATTGCGCGGAATCCCGACTGCGCCGGCAAGGTGACCATCACCATGCTCCTGGGACAGGCGCTCGCGACCTCACCGGCGGTATTTGGATTCGTGGCCGCGCTGCTCCTCATACTGTTCAGGGGCGAGTACGGCGTGAGCGGCGTGGAATACATGCCGTATGCCGCCGCGCTTATCGCGGGGGGGCTGTGCATGGGCGCGGGGGCCATCGGCCCCGGCCTGGGCATAGGCTTCGTCGGCAGTCAGGCCTGCAAGGGCGTTGGCGCGAACCCCCGCCACAACAGCGCCATAAACAAGACACTGCTCATCGGCGCGGCCGTCGCCGAGAGCACCAGTATATACGCTTTCGTGGTATTTATCCTGCTGGTTCTCCTGGTAGGCAAGCAATAATCATCTTTTCAAGGAGTGAAACATGGCTGCAGAAACTGAACTTGCCGACGCAATCACCAAGGCCGCTCAGTTCATCGGCGCGGGAATCGCCATGGGCTTCGGGGCCATAGGACCCGGTGTGGGCGAGGGTTTTGCCGCCGGCAAGGCCTGCGAGGGCATCTCGCGCAGACCGGAGGAACAGAGTTTGATTACGCGCACGATGCTCGTCGGGCAGGCCGTCTCGGAATCGACCGGTATCTATTCGCTCGTCGTCGCCATCCTGCTCATCTTTGTCGTCTGAACCCGGCGGATTGAGAGCACAGCCCGGATAGAGCGCAGCCGGGAGTCAATGACCGCTGTATAAGAGGCTTGCTATGGCCCTTACAAAAAAGAAGAAGCGACTAATCCTCCTCGTCCTGGGGATATACCTCGTCGTCTCGGTGGGACTGGCAGTAATGTATAAACTGCAAATGCGGCCCTTCGACACCGAGGAGTACAAGGCCAGGAGAGAAAAACAGATAAGCGATATCGAAACACGCCTCAAGAGTCCGATTGACGGGCAAAGCCCGGACTACGAGGTAACGGAAGACCACGCCGCGAAAATACGCGATATACTGCACGAGCCGGGGGGCAGCGTCATGAACGTCAACCTGACCCTCATTATGCAGATAGTCAACTTCGCCGCGCTCATGGCCATCCTCTACCTGCTCCTCTGGGAGCCGCTGACCAGGTTCCTCGACGAGCGCCGCCAATCAATCCAGGACGACATCGAATCGGCAAAGAACAAGATGCAGGAAGCCGACGGCGTCCTGCAGGAATACCGGCGGAAACTGCACGACGCGCGCGACGAGGTGGCGAGCCTCATCGAGGACGGACGCAAGCGCGGCGAGGAAAAGGAACGCGAGATTATCGAAGAGGCCTTCCGCGAAGTCGAGCGCATAAAACAGCGCACCGCGGCCGAGCTGCGCAGCGAGGTAGAGGCCGCGCGGCGGCAGTTGCGCAGAGATTTCGCCGCCGTCGCGGTAAACATAGCGGAGAAAATCCTCAACCGCGAAGTAAAGGAAGAAGATTACCACGCCTTTGTCGAGGAGGCCCTGCAAGGCCTCGAAAGCGAAGGCGTGAAATTCTAATGTTCCCGAGTTGACAGGGGTTTTGCTGACTCCGGTGACAGTCATCTTTCGCAAGACAACATGGACGAAGAAATCATAGCATCCAGATACGCCCGCGCCATCTTCGACATCGCCGTGGATGGCGACGACGTGGAAGAGATGGACAGGGCGCTCGACCGGGCGGCCCGCGCCGCGGCAGGCGACAGGGAACTGGAGCGTTTCTGGGCCAGCCCCATCATCGAGAAATCGCGCAAGCGCGAGGTTCTGAACCGCGTAATAGAGAGCATGGGCATCAGCGGCAGCCTCGAAGCCGCGCTGAGGTTTCTCCTTGAAAAAGAGCGCTTCTATCTCCTCAAATACGTCGCAAGGTCATTCCACACCCTGGCGCAGGAATACCTGAACCTGGCAACCGTGAAGTTGACTACGGCGAGACCGCTCTCGGCGGAAGAAATGGAAGAGGTGCAACAGGGGCTTCAGAAAAAAACCGGCAAGACAATTGTAATCGAACAGGAGCGGGACCCCTCTATCCTGGGCGGGATTATACTCCGCATAGAGAATACCGTCTTCGACGGCAGCGTGCGCGGGCGTCTGGAACGCCTCGCGCGCGGACTCGCCGGTTGAAAGCCGACTGCGCGGCTCACCGGCGTCTTACGTCGAATCCCGTACCCAAGAAATCGCGCGAAAAGACAACTACGCGAGGCACTGACATGAACATCAGACCGGAAGAAGTGAGTTCAATCATCAGGAAGGAAATCGAGGCCTTCGGCAAGGGCATGGACGTGGCGGAGGTGGGCGAAGTCGTCCAGGTGGGCGACAACATTGCCAGGGTCTTCGGCCTTGACAACGCCATGGCCGGTGAACTGCTCGAGTTTCCCATGCCCGACGGCGAGCCCGTCATGGGCATGGTGCTGAACCTTGAATCCGAGAGCGTCGGGGTGGTCATCATGGGCTCCGACGCGCACATCATGGAGGGCCACGAGGTCAGACGCACCGGTCACATCATGTCGGTGCCCGTGGGCGAGGCCCTGCTGGGACGTGTCGTGAACTCCTTGGGGGCGCCGATTGACGGCAAGGGCGAGATCCGCACCGACAGTCGCCGCAACGTGGAGCGCGTCGCGCCGGGGATAGTCGAGCGCGTCGACGTCTGCGAACCGATCCAGACGGGCATCAAGTGCATAGACGCCATGACCCCCATCGGCCGCGGCCAGCGCGAACTCATCATCGGCGACCGCTCCACCGGCAAGACCGCCATCGCCGTGGACACGATAATCAATCAGCGCGACACCGACGTGATATGCATCTACGTCGCCGTCGGACAGAAGCGCAGCAGCGTCGCCCGCGTCGTAAAGGTCCTGGAAGACCACAAGGCGATGGATTATACCATCGTGGTCGCCGCCACGGCCAGCCAGCCGGCCGCCCTGCAGTTCCTGGCGCCGTACGCCGGCTGCGCCATGGGAGAGGAATTCCTCGAACAGGGCAAGCACGTACTCGTCGTGTACGACGACCTGACCAAGCACGCCCAGGCATACCGGGCGGTAAGCCTGCTGCTGAGGCGTCCCCCGGGGCGCGAGGCGTACCCCGGTGACGTCTTCTACCTGCACTCGCGGCTCCTGGAGCGGGCCATCAAGTACTCCGACAAGCACGGCGGCGGCTCCCTGACCGCGCTGCCCATAATAGAAACTCAGGCCGGCGACGTTTCGGCGTACATCCCGACCAACGTCATTTCCATCACCGACGGGCAAATCTACCTGGAGACCGACCTGTTCTACCAGGGAGTCCGCCCGGCCATGAACGTGGGCATCTCCGTATCGCGCGTGGGCGGGGCCGCCCAGGCGAAGATGATGAAGCAGGTCGCGGGCATGCTCAGGCTGGACCTGGCGCAATACCGCGAACTGGCCGCCTTCGCACAGTTCGGCTCCGACCTGGACGCGGCCACGCAGAAGCAACTGTCGCGCGGCGAGCGGACCATCGAGATACTCAAGCAGGACCAGTACGTGCCGATGCCCGTAGAGTACCAGGTGGTCTCGATTTTCTGCGCCACGCAGGGCTATCTCGACTCCATCCGGGTGGAGCACGTGCAACAGTTTGAAAGCGAACTGCACGAGTTCATACGCACCAGGTACCCGACCCTCATCGATACCCTGCGCGAAAAGAAGGAATTGTCCGACGAACTCAAGAAGACGCTTGGCGACACAATAAACGAATTCAAGGAAGGTTTCGTCGGCGTCACCAGGGTCATCGGCGGCAGGGGCGCGGCCGAAGGAGGAGCGCCCGAACGGGAAGCCCCCGCACAGAAACAAGAAGAAGAAAGTGAAGACGAAAAAGACGAGGAACACAAAGCCGTAATGAATACCAGCGGAGGTTAATATATGGCCACGATGCGCGACATAAAAAGGCGCATCAAAAGCGTCGGGAGCATCAAGCAGATAACCCGCGCCATGAAAATGGTCGCGGCGGCCAAACTGCGCCGCTCACAGGAGCGCATGCTCGCCATGCGTCCCTACGCCGACGAGGTAGAACGCCTGCTGCTGCTCACGCTGCCGCACATGGAGGGAATGGACCACCCGCTCCTCGTCGAGCACGGGACGGTGAAGAAGATAGGCGCACTGGTTATCTCCAGCGACCGCGGGCTGTGCGGAGGCTTCAACTCCAACCTGGTCAGAAAGTTCAAGGCCTTCCTCCGCGAAAAAGAAGGCACTGATGTGACGATGATAGCCATCGGCAGGAAAATCGCTCGACACGCCGCGAAGCACGCCGAGGTGCTGGATTCCTACACGGGCGTCTTCGACGAACTGTCGTACACCCTGGCGTTCAAGGTATCCGAACGACTAAACCGGCGCTTTACGGACGGCGACATACAGGAGGTTTACCTCATCTACAACCAGTTCAAATCCATGATGACGCAGGAGATGGTGGTCAAGAGGCTGCTTCCATTCGACGTGGCGCACCTGAAGTCACTCATCCCCCCCGATGACCGCTCCGACCGGTCCGAGCGGTTCCTGGTAGAGCCGGAGGGGGTCGAGTTTGCCGACGCGCTGCTGTCGAGGTATCTGGGCACAATGATTTTTCGCGCGCTGCTGGAATCCTACGCCTCCGAACTCGCCGCGCGAATGACCGCCATGGAAAACGCGACACAAAACGCCGAGGACATGCTCCGCAACCTCAACCTGTCGTTCAACAAGGCGCGCCAGGCGGCCATCACGCACGAGTTGAGCGAGATAGTAGGCGGCGCAGAAGCGCTGAAAGGATGACGATACTATTGAAGATTGACCGGTTAAAGAACCGCGAAAGGTGGCTGTCACCGATTACCCATTCGGACCCTGACGGGTCCTCGGGGCGAGGACCCGGAACGGCCCGCCGAACGAGATTCGTAGATTACTCAAGTTGACCGACTTTTGCCAACCTCGGTGACTGTCACCGATTACGGAGCCGTTCCGACCTTGTCGGAACGGATCGTAGATTGGTGACTGTCACCGTAAGGCCCGGCAAAATGGAAACTTA
>QNCA01000063.1 GCA_003644325.1 Planctomycetota bacterium | reverse complement strand
GGCTGCTTCAGCAACGTCCCGCGGGCGTTCGTCGTCGAGGACCTGGGCAATGTGCGCGAGGCATTTCGCCAGGTCATAGAGAGGCGCGGAATCAGGGTCATCGAGGAAACCCGAATAACGCGCCTGCTCGTCGCGAACAACCGCTGCCTGGGCGCGGTGGACATACGCGGCGAGCGCGAGTTCGTAACAATCACCGCGGCGGCGACCATACTGGCCACCGGCGGCGGCGCTGCGCTGTTCCAGTACAACCTCGCCCCGGCCGACGCCATCGGCGACGGATACGTGCTGGGCTTCGAGGCCGGCGCCGGCCTCATCAACATGGAGTTTATCCAGATAATGCTCGGCACGCCGCCGATTGAGAGAAGAAACTTCTTCCCGACACAGGCCCTCAGGGACGGAGTGCACTTTACCAACTGCTTCGGCGAGGAATTCCTTCTCAAGTACTACACCAACGGCGAACTGCTGCGCAGGGCATACAAGGCGCGCATGCGCCACCAGCCGTTCAGCATGCGCGACGAGGCCGCCTTTATCGACATAGGCATCGCCAAGGAGACGATAACGGGCAAGACCTCGGAAAATTTCGGCATCTTTGCCCGAAAAGACCGCGACACTTCGGGCATAGTGTGGCCGGAAGGCGGAATAGAGGTGGCGCCGTTCGCGCACTCGTTCAACGGGGGCCTGGCGATAAACTTCGAGGCGGAAACAGGCGTATCAAACCTGTTTGCCGCGGGCGAAGTGGCCGGCGGCCCGCACGGGGCGGACCGTATCGGCGGCAACATGATGCCCGCCACGCAGGTCATAGGCGAGCGGGCGGGCAAGAGCGCGGCCCTCAGGGCCGCGCATCCCGCCGACGACCCGTGCCCGGCCGAACTGGCCGAGGAGGAGTTCCGGAAGGTACGGGCCATGACGGGCGGAGACGCGGCGGACCTCAACGAGATACGGGACCACCTGCGCTGGATGATGTGGAAGAAGTGCATGGTGATACGCAAGGAAGACAACCTGGCCGGCGCGCTGCGCAGCCTGAACAGCCTGAGCGACGTCCTGGCGCAGGTGAACGGCCCCCGCGTGAAGGAGCGTCTCTGTCTCGAATCGATGATAAAGTTGGCCAAAATAATACTCACCGCGGCGCTGCGGCGAAAGGAATCCCGCGGCAGTCACTACCGCGAGGACTATCCCGAGAAAGACGACAAAAACTTCGGCAAACCCATAATGCTGCACAAGGACTCCATGGAGGAGGCGATAGTATGAGATGTATCGTTCTCATGGTCGCGGCGCTGACGGCGCTGTCGGCGGGATGCGCAATCGTGGACGCCCCGTCCATCGACCCCGGTCTGCCCGTATCGTCCGATACTCCGCGCCTCACGTGGCCCGAAATCGAGGGCGCGGTGAGATACCAGGTCCAACTATGTCGCAACCACGACTTCGCGCGAGAAGTCACAACGCTGCCGGAAACCGAAGAGACCGCAATATCGCTGAAAGGAATCGTCAGGTACAACAGGAGTTACTTCTGGCGCGTGCGAGCGATAGATTCGGACGGTTTCCGGGGGGCCTGGTCCGACAAGGGCTACTTCATCCTCCGCCTCAAGCCGCCCACGCCGCTGGGCCCCGTCGGCGAGGTCTCCGACCAAAGACCCGCCTTCACATGGGAAAAGATGGACTGCGCGCAACGGTACGTCGTGCAAATCTCCACGGATAAGTTTTTCCGCCTGCCCGAGTACAGATACGAGACCGCCGCCAGAGACTATTTCCCCCGGCCGCTGAACCCCGATAAGGGCAGGAAGTACTACTGGCGCGTGCGCGCGATTGCGGGCGACGGAGCGGCAAGCGAGTGGTCCGACCCGGTCGAATTCGTCGTCACGGCGTCCGCGCCGGCCGCCGACCTCAGCCCCGCCGGAGAGCGGCGGGTGGCATCACTCAAGCCTGCCTTCAAGTGGTCCGGGCAAGAGGGCGCGCTGCGCTACCAGATAGAAATCATCCGCGCCGACGAGTTGAACAGCGCCGAACCGCAAAGCATACGCCTGGAATTCAGCAAGGGCAGGGAGACCACCCTGACCCTTCGCAAGGCGCTGAAGCCCGACACCCGATACGCCTGGCGGGTCCGCCCCATCATGCCCGACTCCCCCGGCCGGTGGTCGAAGTACGCCACCTTCCGCACTCCGGAAAAATAGCGGCAGGGGACCGGCGGCAAACCGCGAGGAGGTCGGACGCCGAGGAGGAGGCCCGGATTTATCCCGACCCGTCGGGACGGGAGGGGTCTGACTCCCGAGCACGCACCGGACCGGGAGCATGTAAGAATCTTGGAAAGGCCGCACCGGTGACTGTCACCACTACCCATTCGGACCCTGACGGGTCCTCAGGGCGAGGACCCGGAACGGGCGGAGCGCAGACGCTCTGAAGGAGCGGCCCGCTCGTAGATGGTGACTGTCACCGCGCCGGCAGCGCCCAGGATTCTTGCATGCTCCCCACCGGACCGCATGTCTTGACACGGGCCGTCGCAGGAATATAATGGCCGCTCTTTGAGCGGAGGGGGCCGGCCGGTCTGCAGGGGATTCTCTCCGGGGCGGTTAAGGCAATATCTGGAGAAACGTGAACTATGAGCATGGAAAAGATAGACCTGAAGACGATAACCGAGCATATCGAGTCCCTGCCGACGCTGCCGGAAGTAATAATAAGACTGATAGCCACGGTCAACGACCCGGACAGCAGCGCCGATGATGTGAAGGAAATACTTGTGCATGACCCTGCGCTGGCCGCGCAGATTCTGAAAATCGTGAACTCGGCGTCGTTCGGCATGTACGAGCGCATAGGGGATTTGAACCAGGCGATAGTGCTGCTGGGGTTCAACCGTCTGCGCGACATCGCGTTCACGGCGAGCGTCATCAAGGCGCTGAATATCAGGGGCGGTGCGCAGTTCGATTTCCGCAGGCTCTGGGTCCATTCCATAGTCGTGGCCCAACTGGCCGCGCAGATAGCCAAGACCCTGAAAACCGCCCGGCCGGAGATAGCATACGTGGTCGGACTGCTGCACGACGTCGGCAAGATACTGATGTACCGCTACGACCCGAAGATGTTCATGGAATTTGTGCGCCTGGCGAAGGACGAACACACCTCGTTCGGCGAAGTCGAAAGGCGCATGCTTGACACCGACCACGCGGAGGTCGGCTCGTGGCTGGCGGAGCAGTGGAATTTCCCCGTGGAACTCATCCACGGAATAAGGTATCACGAGAATCCGGAAAAACTGAAGGCGTACATTTACGCAGGTTTGTGCAACGTGGCAATGTACATGGGCACGGTGAAGTTTTTTGCGCCGCCGGGCGATTTCAACCCCGTGCCCGTCGATGCCGCAATTTGGGACAGGATCGGCATGGAGAAGCAGGTCTTCTTCTCCGTGCTGTCCGCAGTCGAGAGGGAGAAAGACCTGGCCGAAGCGATGGTCGGCGCAGGTGTGTAAAGGATTTGTCTCAACCATTAAGGAGGTCGGCCTTGACGCCCACGACAACCGGAACCAGTGCACGTGAAGTATTGCTTGAGGGATCGCTGGAATTGGAAGAAATGCGGAATCTGCGCAGAGAGATGTACAGCGACATCAAGACGAGAAAGGAGGTAGAGAAGATAGTAAGCGATATCGAGCGCAAGGTATCGGACGGCTCGGACGGCCGGGCAAAACTGCGCCTGGGGGTGGGATACTGGCTTCTCGGACGGTACGAAGACGGCGCGGGAGCGCTGTCCGGCGAGACTGCGCGCGCGGCCGGCGCGCTTTACTACGCGCTGTGCCTGCTGGAGCAGAAAAGACCCGGTGACGCGCTGGTGGCGCTGGAACATGCCGTCAGCAAGAAGCCGGACTCCTTTGAACTGCGCCTGTCGCTGGTGCGCGCGCACCGAGAGGTGGGCAACACAAACACCGCCGAAGAGATACTGATGGAACTTGAAGCGGACTACCAGGATCGCGCGGATTACCACTATGAGAAGGGATGTTGCCTGGAGGACCGGGCGCTGTACGACGAAGCAAGGGACGAGTACGACAAGGCGATTACGCTGGACCCCAAGCATGCACGGGCGATTTTCCGGATGGCCCGGTTGCATGACCTGCGGGGCAACGACGAGCAGGCCATCGAATACTACGAACGTTGCAGGAAACTCAACCCCACTTTCACAAACGCGCTGATTAACCTGGGCGTGCTGTACGAGGATACCTTCGAGTACAAGCGCGCAATCAAGTGCTACCGCGAAGTGCTGGAGGCGGCGCCCGGCCACCCGCGGGCGCAACTCTACCTCAAGGACGCCCTGGCCAGCCTCAACATGTATTATGACGAGGACAAGGTCAAGCAACGCAACAAGCGCATGCAGATACTCAACACGCCGGTCACAGACTTCGAACTCTCCGTGCGAAGCCGCAATTGCCTGAACAAGATGCACATCCACGCACTGGGCGACCTCGTCAGGAAGACCGAGCAGGAACTGCTCGCCTTCAAGAACTTCGGCGAGACATCGCTCAGAGAAATCAAAAACATGCTCAGACAAAAAGGGCTGCGCCTCGGCATGGCCCAGGAACTCGAGGGCGAGTTCCCCGCCGCCGCCCTGCCTATCAGCGACATCGAATCCGCTCAGCCCGACGAGGAAATACTGAACCAGCCCATCTCACAGTTGGAACTCCCCGCCAGGGCCAAACGCGCAATGGAGAAGCTCAACCTGCAGAACGTCGGCCAGTTGATTACAATGACCGAACAGGAACTGCTGGCCTGCAAGAACTTCGGACAGACCTCCCTTGACGAACTCAAGCACGCACTCGCCGCGATGGGACTGAAACTGAAAGAAAATTACTCAAGTTGACTGACTTTCGCTGACCACGGTGACTGTCACTAATTACGGAGCCGTTCCGACCTTGTCGGAACGGGTCGTAGATTAGCGACTGTCACAGTAAGGTGTTATGAGACAGTAGATTATAACCGAGCACCCACCATCGCCCAGGAAAAGTCAGTCAACTTGAGCAGATTAGTGACTGTCGCTTTTTCAGTCCCTGTCCCAATTTCGGAACGACCGTCCGAAACGCCCGCTACGATTCCCGGGTGAAGCGGAAACCGTCGATGACCCGGTCAAATGCCGCCTGTGCCTCGGCCTCGGCGGCCGCCGGTGCGAAACACTCTAAAATGTAGGAAGAACCATTCCTTGCGGCGCACAGCGTCAGCCGCACGAACTCATCCCCGCCCGCGGTCCTGCCCCTCACCAGCATCTTGACGCCTTCCACTCCGTCAAGGACCGGCGGATGCGTTTGGCGCCGCGCCGCCATGTACGCCGGATCATCCCGCGGCCACTGTCTCGATGCAAGGTGGCGCACCATCAGGCTGAGCGCCCCGCCCTCTCGAGCGTTCCTCATCATCCGCAACGATGCCTCGTGCTTCTTTATCATCGCGCTCACCTTTGCGATTTCCTCATCAGGCGCAGACTCATCAATGAGCAGTTGCAGCCTCTTTCGCATTCTCTTCAGAACCCTGGTATTTTCCCTGACCTCCTCGTCGAAGAGTTCCCCCAGCCGGGCGACCGTCCCGTCGCCGAGTATTATTTCTATGGAACGGATGTCGTACCGCCTGGCGTGCTTTTCTCCATGCGCCGCGCCGCCGTGATGGTGGTGATGATGCCGTCGCATGCTGGGCAGCATCCAGAGGCGCGCGATTTCGTACAAAAGCGCCGACGAGTTCGTTCCGCAGGTGCCCGTCCGAACGATAACGTGCAGGGGCACACCGCGAGTGCGCACCATCTCCACCTCGGCATTCTCGCCGGTGACGGGATATGCCAGGAACGCCCAGTCCGCGCCGGGCCGCGTGATGGAGTAGCGGCCCTCGGGATCCGTGCGCGTGTCCGCCGTGACGGAGGCGAGGACACGCGACGTGCTCACCAGCATGACACCCAGCATGAGCGCCGCCGCCGGCAGGGCAATCCAGGAGAGTATCTTCGCGGGGGTCTGCCGACGCCTCAAACGAACAGACGCGATAACGGCGCACGCAAGCGCCGCCAGGCAAAAAAACCCGGCTGCCGCGAGCATGACGAGAAGCGTCCACCCGCCCAGACTCCTGCAGAATGGTGAAACGAAGACCAGCGCCAGCGAAGCGAGGGCACCCACGCCGGCGACCACCGCCGGCGCCGCGCCGCCGCCACCCCGCGACAACTCCTCCGCCAGCCGACCCTCGGGCCGCGCTGCGCCCTCCGGGCGTATGACTTGTCTCCCAACGGTCATCCGGTCCCACCCTAAACGAAAAAAGAGCAACGCCCTCCCCGTCTTCCACGGAATGGAAAGGTGACAGTCACCTTTCAGGTTCCTTTGGCATTACAGTTATCAATGGCTGAGTGCGGGGATTATTCGGGCTTGTCAGTCTTGCTCCGTGCGGGCTCCGCTTCCGAGGGGTTATGCCGGGCCTGTTCGCCTTCCACGGGTTCGAACCAGCGGCAGTCGCGCACGGCGCCCGCATCCGTGATATCGATGATGTGACATGTGCCGGAGTTCGGATCGTCCTTGCTCGGCACAAACCTGCGGCAATCAATACACCTTATGTTCGTCTTTCTGAAAAACATCCGTACCTCGAGGCTTGCGTTTCAGGATAACCCGGTGCGCCCGGATTCTCGCGAATAATACGGGTCGATGCCCAAAAAGTCAAGCCCACGGAAGCTGGAGGAAACATGTAAGAATCTTGGAAAGGCCGCACCGATGACTGTCACCACTATGGAGCGCAGACGCTCTAAAGGAGCGGCCCGCTCGTAGATGGTGACTGTCACCGTGCCGGCAGTGCCCAGGATTCTTACATGCTCCCGAATCTGGAGATTGGGAAGCCCCCCGGACGATTTCCTGGCCTACCACCAGGCAATCCTTTCCCCGTACCGCGGCATGCGCGGCTCCGTGGTCGAGACCGACGAGTACCAGACAGCGGGGGTCTGTGCCAGATACATCCTTGCAAAGCTTCAAAAATTGTAAGCATCCTCAGATTCCGAGTAGCAACTTGGCCGTTGTGAAATAAATCAGCAATCCGGTGATATCCACGATGGTGGTCAAGGCCGGGCTGGCCACCACGGCCGGGTCCCATTTTATCCTGGCCGCACCCAAGGGCAGCAATGCCCCGATCAGGGTCGCCGTCACTACT
>QNCA01000062.1 GCA_003644325.1 Planctomycetota bacterium | reverse complement strand
TGGCAAAATGGAAACTTATAGGCAAACATCCGGCATTGCCCGGAAAAAGTCAGTCAACTTGAGTAGATAGAGACGGGCAGAACGGGCCGCCGGCCGCGTTCACGGTACGCCTGCTGCGTTCACGGTAGGCCTGCTGCGTTCCCCGGATGTCCTGACCGACGACGAGGTGCGGGCGCTGGACAGGTGGGCGAATCAAAAGGCGCTTAATGCGCGCAAAGAGGTGGTCGGCCACATGGAAATCGTTCACAAAGTTTGACCTGTCGTCCGGCATGAGTACACACTTGTTGACGCCTGCGTCGCGCAGGTGTCGCTTTTTACTCAAGTTGACTGAGTTTTTGTTAACCTAGGTGACTGTCACCAATTACGGAGCCGTTCCGACCTTGTCGGAACGGATCGTAGATTGGTGACAGTCACCGTAACGTGTTGTGAAACAGCAGATTATAATCAAGCACCCACCATCATCCAGAAAAAGTCAGTCAACTTGAGTTTTTAGCAAAGGGCAAGGACAAAGGGCAAGGAAATGGTTCAAAGCAGGACAGTTGGACGGGCGACATGCTGGAGAATCTGCGGACATTGCGAAAGTATTTCCGGCGCTACCGGCGCGGGGTGGCGGCGGGCGTGTTTTTCCTGCTGTTATGCAACATCTGTCAACTGCTGATTCCGCGCCTGCTGGGCATGGGCGTCGATGCGCTGAAACAACTGAGTGAAAAAGGCAAACTGGACACATCCCCGGGCAAATTCGGTCCTCTTGCGGCATTCCTCGACTTCAGCGCCCTCACCCCGATGACCGTGATTTTTCTCCTGGTCACGGCGGTCATAGCGGCACAGTTGACGCGCGCCTTATTCTCCTTCTTGCAAAGAACATTCATAATCCGCGTCTCCCGGCGGATAGAGAACGACCTTCGCATAGATTATTTCAAGCACCTCCAGGAACTCTCGCCCTCTTACTACGACAGGGTGAAGACCGGCGACCTGATGGCACGCTGCACAAACGACCTGCTGGCGGTGCGCATGGCGCTGGGTTTCGGCGTGATGATCATCTTCGATTCGGCCTTCCTGCTGAGCGGCGGGCTGGCGATGATGCTTTATACGAACGCCGTGCTGACGCTGAAGGCGCTCGCGCTGCTGACGGTCTTGCCGCTACTGGTGATGCTGTTCGGCGGCCCGATAAAGAGGCGCTTCGAGGAAATTCAATCGCAGTTCGGCGACATCAACATCGCCTGCCAGGAGAATTTCTCCGGAATGCGGGTGGTTAAGGCGTTCGTCCGTGAAGAAAACGAGAAAAAGAGGTTCCGCGAACTGAACCGTCAATACGCGGAAAAAAACATAGCCCTCGCCAAGATACGCGCGATGTTCAGGCCGTTGCTCTTTTTGCTCATGGGCATATCGATAATGGTGGTGTACTGGCAGGGGAGCGTGAACGTGATTGAGGGAACGATGACGATAGGCGCCCTGTACGCGTTCCAGGAATACGTCGTCCTGCTGATGTGGCCCATGATGGCGTTGGGATATGTTGTCGTGCTCTTGCAGCAGGCCGACGCGAGCATGGGGCGCATTCGGAAGATACTGGATGAGCGGCCCGCCATTACGGATGCCCCCGACGCCGAACCGCCGGGAGAAATACGGGGTGAAATAGATTTCCGCAATCTTACTTTCACATATCCCGGCTCGGAAGCGCCGGCGCTGGTCGACATCACTCTATCAATCCCCGCAGGCTCCACCACGGCAGTGGTGGGACCGGCAGGGTCCGGCAAGAGCACCTTGGTCAGGCTTATCGCCAGGCTGTACGAGGTCGAGGAGAACAAATTGTTCATCGACGGGCGCGATATAAGAAGGCTCAGACTGCACGACCTCCGCAACGCCATAGGATACGTGCCGCAGGAAACTTTTCTGTTTTCGGAGAGCATCTCCGAAAACATCAAGTACGGTGCGCCCGATGGGGATGACGAAGCGGTAAGACGCGCCGTCGAAATTTCGCAACTAAGCGCCGATATAGACGGCTTCCACGACGGCTACGACCAGTTACTCGGCGAACGCGGCATAAACCTCTCCGGCGGACAGAAACAACGAGTCGCGATAGCGCGAGCGGTGATAAGGAACCCGAAGATAGTCATCCTCGATGATGCGCTCTCAAGCGTGGACACGCAAACCGAGGAGCGCATACTCAGCGGCCTGCACGGAGTGATTAAGCAGAAGACCACCATCATTATCTCGCACAGGCTGTCCAGCATACGGTTCGCCGACAATATCGTCGTGCTGGAAGACGGCAGGATAACGGAACAGGGGCGGCACGAGGACTTGATGAGAAACGGCGGCTTCTACGCCGAGACCTACAAGAGACAACAACTCGAAGACTCGCTGGGCAAATTGTAGCGACCACCGGTTCAACGCAGGATTCGGTCCAACTATGAACGGACACGGCGGGACAGATTTCTTTGAAGACGAAACGTTGGGCAAGGCGTTCGACGCAAGGCTTATCAGGCGGTTGCTGGGATACCTCAAGCCGTACCGGTGGCACGTTGTGCTCGCGGTATTCCTGCTGCTCGTGATAGCCAACTCAACGCTGGCGTGGCCGTTTCTCCTGAAACACTTCGTCGATGTAATCACCAGGTCGGATATCACCGACGCGGAGAAACTTCAAACCGTCAATTCTCTGGCGCTCATCTTCCTCGGGCTGGTTTTCGTCCGCTTTGCGGCGGAGTATCTGTCGGCCCTGGTCGTCACCATATTCGGACAGCGCGTCACGTATGACCTGCGCGTCCAGGTGTTTTCACATATACAGAAAATGTCGCTGAAGTTCTTCGACAAGAACCCCGTCGGACGCCTCATAACACGGGTTACCAATGATGTCGAAGCGCTGAACCAATTCATCAGTATGGGAGTCGTAACCGCCTTCCTGGACGCGCTCCTGCTGACCGGTCTGCTGATATGGATGTTCGCAAACTCGGTCAAACTGTCGCTGATGGTGGTCGGCATAGTGGTGCCGCTCATCATTGCAATTACCTGGTGGTTCAAGAGCCGGTCGCGCAAATCCTACCGTTCCGCGCGGAAGAAACTCGCGCGAATCAACGCCTTTGCCAACGAAAGTATAACCGGCATGAGCGTGGTGCAACTCTTCAACCGGCAGGAAAAGAACCTGGGCAGGTTCTCAAAACTCAGCACGGACCTGAGGAACGAGTGGTTTCGCGCCATTTTTTACCACGCGATATACTTCCCGTCCATCGAGATATTCGGCAGCCTTGCCGCCGGATTTATAATCTACTACGGCGCTCTCAACTTATCCCCCGGAGTCGCCGGCGGGTTAACCCTCGGAACCGTAATCGCATTCCTCGGATGGACGTTCCAGTTCTTCGGACCGATACGCGACCTGGCGGAAAAATACAACGTCATGCAGGCGGCCATGGCCTCGTCCGAGCGCATTTTCAAAATCCTCGACCGCGCAGAGGAAATCCCCAATCCCGAACGACCACTGTCGCTGGAGCCGTTCAAGGGCAGGATAGAATTCCAGAACGTCTGGTTCGCTTACAACGACGAAGAGTGGGTGCTCAAGGACGTCTCCTTCACCATAGAGCCGGGAGAGAAGGTCGCCTTCGTCGGGGTGACCGGCGCCGGCAAGACCAGCATCATCAACCTCATCTGCCGCCTCTACGACATACAGCGCGGCCGCATACTCATTGACGGAAAGGACGTCAGGGATGTGGACAAGCGCGAATTGCGCAGGAAAGTCGGCCTCGTGCTGCAGGATGTCTTCCTTTTCTCCGGCGACATCCGGAGCAATATACGCCTCGGTGAAGACGCCATCACCGATGAAAAGGTCGCACAGGTGGCCGAGCGCGTGAACGCGGCGGGCTTCATCAAGCGCCTGCCGGATGGGTACAGGGCCGAGGTGCAGGAACGCGGCTCCACGCTCTCGGTCGGCGAGCGGCAACTGCTCTCCTTCGCGCGGGCGCTGGCCTTCGACCCGGCCATACTTATCCTGGACGAAGCCACCTCCAACATCGACACCCGGACCGAAATCCTCATACAGGACGCCGTCGAGAAACTGATGAAGGACCGCACCTCCATCGTCATCGCGCACCGCTTGTCAACCATACGGAAAGTCGATAAGATATTCGTTCTGCACAAGGGCGAGATAAAGGAAGAAGGCACTCACGAACAACTGCTGCGCAACGGCGGCATTTACTATCGCCTGTATCAGTTGCAATACAAGGACATCAACGGGCGGACAAGGCGGCCGGTCGATGAGCCGGCGCCCGCCCCCATCGAACCCATGTTACCGGACACCGATACTGGAGAACGCAGATGGCGTTAAACATGAAGGGAAGGAACCTGGCGACCCTGCACGACCTGGCACTCGAAGAAATGCAGGAGATTTTCAAGGCCAGCGCGGACCTGAAGCGCAAACACAAGGCAGGCGAAGCAACACCGGTGCTGAAGGGCAAGACGCTCGCAATGATATTCCAGAAGCCGAGCACGCGCACGCGCGTGTCGTTCGAGGTCGGCATATACCAACTCGGCGGCACGGGCCTGTACCTGGGGCCGAACGACCTTCAACTCAACCGGGGAGAGACCATCGAAGACACCGCCAGGGTCCTCTCGCGCTTCGTCGACGGCATCATGGCAAGGGTCTTCTCCCACAACGACATCCTGACGCTCTGCAAACACGCATCAGTCCCCGTAATCAACGGCCTGAGCGACCTGACGCATCCGTGCCAGGTCCTGGCCGACCTGCTTACGATAACCGAGCGCCGCGGCGAACTGAAAGGCTTAAAGATGGCCTACATCGGCGACGGCAACAACATGGCCCACTCGTTAATGCTCGGCTGCGCCAAGGTCGGCATGCACATCAGCGTGGCCGCTCCGCACGGCTACCAGCCGAAAGCGGAAATCGTCGAATGGGCCAGAGAAGACGCGAGCGCCACCGGTGCGCGCGTCGAGGTCACAACCGACCCCGTCGCCGCGGCAAAGAACGCCGACATCATCTACACCGACGTCTGGGCCAGCATGGGCCAGGAGAGCGAGCACAGCGAGCGCGTCAATCTGTTTCAACCCTACCAGATTAACGCGGGTCTCACCGCACACGCGAAGAAAGACTACTTATTCATGCACTGCCTGCCCGCGCACCGAGGCGAAGAGGTCAGCGCGGAAGTAATCGACGGCCCGCACTCCATCGTCTTCGACCAGGCCGAGAACCGCCTGCACGCCCAGAAGGGCCTCATGGCGCTGCTCATGCAAAACGAAACCTAAAGAGGTCAGGCCCCCTTAGGTTTCATCTGTGCCGAAACGTTGACACCGCAGTGTTGCTTTGGTACTCTTAAGTAAAGGTTGTTCTTGCAGTTGAATCCCGGGGGATGACATGAAGACTTTTGATATGAGCAAGACGCTGCGAGTAATCGCGACAGCGGTATTATCAACTATCTGTGCAAACCCGGCTGCGTGGGCCCGCGACCCCTCACCAAATGGAGTAACCCCGCCACAGGAGGAGACGACGGCGTTGGAAGAGAAACTCGCGGCGCAACTCCGACTGCTGGCCGCTCTTTACATCGAGGACAACGAACCCGACAAGGCAATCGCGTGCTACGAAACTATTGCGGAGCTGCATCCTGGAGACCCGCGCGCGCTGGAAGAATTGACGGATATCTGCTTCCGCTACGAATCGTATGACAAGGCAAAACCTGCCCTGGAAAAACTCAACCGACTCAAGCCCGATAATCCTGTAGCGCTGCACGAACTGGCAAAATGCCATAAGGAAGCCGGAAACGCGGAAAAATATATCGCGCTCTTCAAAAAGGCGCTTGCGATCAACCCGAACAGCAAAGAAGCGCACCTGGAGACGGCGATTCGCCTCGAACAATACGGACTTATGGAGGCGGTCTACGCCGAACTGGAGAAGACCCTCGCTATCCCGTCGAAGAAAGACAAGGAGGACTACGATATCTTTATCGACGGCAGGGCCCTGGAAAAGATGGCGTACTACCTGGAATACGAAGGCAAATACAAGGAGGCCGCAAATTTCTACAGGCGTCTGCTCCCGCTGATGGAACTGTATGACCTTGCCTTGCCCGGCGGAATCCCGCACGCAACGTTACATCTGTATTACTGTGAAGGCAAGCAATTCGCAAGGGAAGGCAAACTCGATGAAGCACGGGACAAATTTGAAAGGGCCATAAGGGCATTCGAGGATATAGATGCCCGGGGAGCGCTTTATCTCTGTCTCAAGAAACAGGGCAAGGACAAAGAGGCCGGAAATTTCTTCAAGGAAACGGAAAAACTCCTGAACGCCGACCTGAAGGGCGATCTCCCTCCCGATGCGTTGTCCAACGCGCTGAACGCGCTGGCGTGGTTCTATGCCGTCACCGGGGAAAAGACCGACGAAGGGCTGAGACTGGCCCGGCGCGCGGTCGAGCTCGCTCCCCACGATGCTCCGACACTCGATACCCTGGCGGAACTTTACTACCAAAAAGAGGATTACGAGAACGCCGTAAAGTACGGCAAAATGGCCCACGAAACCCCAAAGTCGCGAAACGTACCATACTTTAGACGTCAGTACGAGAAGATGAAGAAGGCGCTGGAAGAGAGCCGGCCCCGGCCCGCCGAAGGCAAGCCCTGAGCAAAAAACCCGGGGCCGCAACACCCGCCGCTCGGTCTTCCCATGGGAATACAACAGAAAATAATCATGCCCTTCTCGCTGCTCATCATCGCGGTGGTGGCCATCACCGGCATTACGGCGATACACCTGAACACCGCGCAGGCGCTGCGCCGGGCCAAGGAAGAGGAAAGCCGCAATCGCATGCGCGACGAGATGAAGCGCGTAAAAGAAATTCTCGGCATGAACGTCGCCGTCAGCGAGCAGTTGCTGGAGCGGATAACACCCCTCTTTGAGGGCAAGATAGTCCTCGCCGACTCCTCCAACAGGCCCGCCGTCAGCACTTTTCCCCCGGGGCAATTGGAAAAGGTGCGCTCCATTCTCAGGCCCCCGGGCGATAAAAAACCGGCCATAAGCAGGGCCGGCGTGGGCGAGGAAGATTTTTTCGTGGTGGCGGACAGGTCCCCGAAGGGGGATGGATACCTCTACCTGGTCTTTCGGGCGGAAAAAATCGGACGCCCTCCGGAGGAACCGACGACCGCGATAATAATCGTGGCCGTCCTCGCGCTGCTCGTTGTAATGGGCGTGGGCGTAATAATCGCAAGGACCATCACCCGGCCCATCAAG
>QNCA01000061.1 GCA_003644325.1 Planctomycetota bacterium | reverse complement strand
TTTGTGCGAACCTCATATTCCTGCCCATAGCGGACAAACTCGCGCTGCGCAGCAAGGAAGAGATGTTCCTGAAGGAGATAATCATTCAGGGGGTCATGTCCATACAGTCGGGCGATAATCCTCGGATAGTGGAGCAGAAACTGGAGATATTCCTTGAGCCGCGAGTCCGCGCGGCAAGGGAAGCGACGAAGACGGCGGCATAGTCAAGGAACGACAGCGTGGCAAAAAAGTGTAAGAAAGAGAAGGAGTGTCCTCCCGAGGGCTCGCCCGCGTGGATGACCACGTACGGCGACTTGATGACGCTGCTGCTGTGCTTTTTCGTGATGCTGTTCTCGCTGTCCGAAATAAAGAAGGAGAAATTCATCGCCGTGGCAAGCGCGATACGCGGCTTCTTTAACTTTCAGGGCAGCATGGAGTCGGTCCTCGAAGACACAGTGCGCAAGGACAGTTTCCAGCAGGACTTCCGGGAGTTTCTCAAGCGCATAAACGAGGAGCGCCGCGAGCCCGGCCAGGGCGTGACCGGCTACGACGGCGAGCACATACGCGTGCGAAAAATCCGCGAGGGATTGCAAATCACCCTCGGCGACAAACAGTTGTTCGATGAAGGCAGCGCCAGGCTGCGCCTGGATGACCCCGCAATCCGCGAAGGATTGGACTATCTCGCCAAACAACTGGTCGGCTATCGGTTCGTCATCAGGGTCAGCGGATTCGCCTCGCCCACGGAGGTCGGAAAGATTAAGGATCCCGCGATCAAAGACCTGTGGGACCTGTCGATTGCGCGTGCGCGCAGCGTGATGAGATACCTGACCGAGGGCGCCAGGCAGGATTTGAGGGTGCGAAAAGAGCGCATCAGACTGGGAGCCAACGGCCCTTATAACCTGGTGAAAGGCCCCGGCGGAAATGAAATCCCCGCGGAAAACCGCAGCGTGGAAATAATCGTGACGGAACAGCGCGTCTTTTTCGAGGGGGAAGGCGAGCCTCTGCAATGAATCTTCACTGACCGAGAGGACGTGCCATGGCCGAGCCTGAAAAACCCGTCAGGGACCACGACAAGGACGAAAAGTCCACGGGCAAATCACCCCTGTTCTCGCGCAAGAGCCTGATAATTCTCTTTATGGCGCTGCTTGTGGAAGCGGTCGTGGCGGCTTTCCTCGCCCGTGCCGTGGGCGGCAGCCAGCAGAAAGAAGAAACAGATATACCGGCAGATAAAACCCGTGTATCCCTGGTGAAGAAGGAATATGTCGACCTCGACGGTCCCACATTCAGCGTCCAGGTCGCGCCCAATGTCTATCAGACCGTACAGATAAGATGGATACACGTGGAGGTTGACCCCGATCTGGACGAGGAAGACCTTGAGAATCTCAAGACAAGCATAGAGAACCTGGGCTACGAGATTAAGCAGTCCCTCCAGGAAATAGTCGAGTACGAAGGCCATGAGAACATCCTTGTCCCGCAAAAACGCCAGAGACTTCAGAATAAACTCAGGCAGGAAATAATCCGCATGCTCGGCGTCACCGACAAGGAAGTGAAGGCCGTTATCTACGATACGGTTCAGATACAGGGCTGAGAAATCGGAGAGCGCCGGGGCATGTAAGGATTCTCAAGTTGACCGGGTTCTTGCCAACCCCGGTGACAGTCTTCGGTAACTGTCACCAATTACGGAGCCGTTCCACCCTTGTCGGAACGGATCGTAGATTGATGACTGTCACCGTAAGGTGTCGTGAGACAGCAGATTATAATCAAGCTCCCACCATCATCCAGAAAAAGTCAGTCAACTTGAGTAGATTAGTGACTGTCACCGCGCAAAATGTGAGTCAGCGAAACCAACAATTCTTACATGCTCCCCGAAATCGTCCTTGCATTGGTATGAACCCCTGCTATACTTTATCCTGTCATTTCACCGGAACAATAGTCGGTGCGAGGGGGTTCGCGCATGCCCGAAGACGCGGAAACGTCACCTGAATCCGAAGACAAACCGGCAAAGGACGCCGAGATAAACCAGTCCGAGGTGGACGCTTTGTTGGCGAAGGCCGCCGCTCAACCCGCGGAGCCGCAGGGCGAGGCGGCCACGGACGCCGCGCCGCCCGATACCGCACATGCCTCCGCCGAAGGTGCGTCCGAAGAACCCCCGGGTGAGACCGACATAGACACGCTGCTGGCGCAGGCATCCGCCGGTCCCGCGCCCGAGGCCAAACCGGATAAGACGGCCGCCCCGGCGGCGGAATTCTCCTTTGATGACATTCAGGCCGAAACCGCGGCGTCCGAAAAGCCCAACATTGACATCCTGAAAGACGTTGGCCTTAACGTGCGCGTGGAACTGGGGCGGCGAAAAATGTTCATCGAGGATATCCTGAAACTCAGCAAGGGCACTGTAGTGGAACTGGACAAACTCGCCGGCGACCCGCTTGACATACTGGTGAACGACAAACTCGTCGCGCAGGGGGAGGTGCTGGTGCTGAACGAAAATTTCTGCATCAGGATCACCAGGGTGCTCAGCCCGGAGGAGACGGAGAAATAGTCCCGGGGAAGCTTTTCGCCGTAAAAAATTTTTTTTCGCCTTGACTTTATAAAATGTAAAGTGTAAAATTAACGTGCGGTTCAGGGGCACCGGCCGCGCTAAATCCGTTGATGCAACGAGAGGGGAATCGTTCATGAACACGCGCAAAATCGTCCTTTGTGCTGTCGCTATCCTCCTCGGGATAGTGGCGGTCTATGTGTTTTTTTTCTCATCGTCCGCCACGACCCTGCCATCCGGCATCAGCAACACTTCCCGTAAGAACGAATCATCAGAAACCGTCGCGGAGGCGGAATCTCCCGAGGCGAAAAACGCGGAGGGGAAAAGCGCTCACCGGGACGAGCCGGATATCGAGAACATCGCACTGCGCGGCAAGAAGGCGGAGGAAAAGCCCGCCGACCCGCCCGAGACCAAGGCCGGTTTCCTGGGAACGGCCGCGGAACTGTTTTTTTACCTCATCCTGATAGTGGCGCTTGTTGTGGGGCTGCTGATATTTCTGAAGAAGATAATACCCGGCGGACATCGGATTTTCGACTCCCCCGGCATAGAGATTATCGGCAAGTCAAACCTTACGCCGAAGCAGGCCATCTACCTGGCCAGGCTCGGCCGCAGGGTGCTGGTGCTGGGCGTGGCGGAAGATTCGGTGAGCCTGCTTACTGAAATCCGCGACGCGGATGAAATAAGCGACCTGAGGGCGATAAGCGTTCAGGGCAGGAGCGACAGCATCACCAACGCCTTTCGGTCGATATTCGGGCGAAAACACGGGGAACTCGCCGCTCCCGACAATTCCGGTGGCGAAATCGTTCAAGAGGAACTCGACAGGATACACTCGATGGTTGACGACTGGCAGAGCAGTTACGCGTCGTCGCAATAGGTGAAAGGTCAACGCGGACAAGGCCCGCAAAATCGTTCATGCGCGCGAGAGGGCAACGATGAAAGAGTTCATGCGAAGTTTGATTATCGGCGCGGCGGCAATGCTGCTGTTGACCGCGTCCGCGGGCGCCGGCATGGTCGGCGAGGAAGGCTCGCTCCTGGACACCGGGAATCCGGACGAAGTCGCCACCGTCCTCGAAATCGTAGTGGTGCTCACCATCCTCACGCTGGCCCCGGCCATTCTTATGCTCACCACCTCGTTTACGCGCATCATCGTCGTGCTCTCGTTCCTCAGGCGCGCCCTGGCGACGCAGCAGTTGCCGCCCAACCAGGTGCTCATCGGGCTGGCGGTGTTGCTGACGGCGGTGGTCATGACGCCCACCTGGGCGAAGATGTACGACGCGGGATTCGGGCCTTTCATCGAGCGCGAGATCTCCGTGCGCGAGGCCCTGGTCCGCGCCGAGAAACCCATGCGCGAGTTCATGCTGCGCCAGACCCGCGTGACCGACATCGAACTGATGGTCAGCCTCTCAAAGACCAAGGTCTCCGAGCAATTGCTGCCGAAGGAGATACCGACGCACGTGCTCGTTTCCGCGTTCGTCATCAGCGAACTGACGCGCGCGTTCACCATGGGCTTCATCCTCTACCTGCCGTTCGTGATAATCGACCTCGTTATCGCCACCACGCTGATCTCCATGGGCATGCTGGTCTTGCCGCCCATCCTCATATCGTTGCCGTTCAAGATACTCCTGTTTGTCCTGGTGGACGGTTGGGCCCTGATGGTCAAATCCATGGTTGCCGGTTTCTATTAGCGGCGCGGTCTCCGGGGGGATTGAGCGCGGTGACAGCCGCCATCTACGATTCGCCCCCGATGCATCGGGGACGGTTCCGTAATGTTGACGGTCACCGGCGGGGCTTCAGGGGGGATTGAGGAGAGAAGCGATTTTTTTTGACCGTGACGTGTGCGACGGAGGATTGCAGTGGACGACGTTCAGATAGCGGTTGACCTGACGCGAGCGGCGTTTGTGGTAGCCGTAAAGGTGGCCCTGCCGCTCCTCGTGGCCGGCCTGGTGGTGGGCGTAATAGTGAGTGTTCTGCAGGCGGCCACATCCGTGCAGGAACAGACGCTCACGTTTATCCCGAAGATCCTCGCCGTCGCGTTCACCGCCTACTTGCTGATGCAGTGGATGATGTCGGTCGTGCTGGAGTTTGCCAGGCGCCTCTTCGAAGGAATGCCGTGGTTCTTTTATTCGTAGCATTGTGACGGATGTCAACCGTGGACGTGGCAAATATCATAGACGGTTTCAAATTCTTCGTGCTCATCACCTTCCGCGTGAGCGGAATGGTGTTGATTGCGCCGTTTTTTGCGCACAGGGCGGTGCCGCCCAAGGTAAGGGCCGGCCTGGTGCTGGCGCTGGCGGCGGTCATGTTTCCAACGGTGGACCGTGTGGGCATTCGGATTCCGGACAACATGGGAGGCTACCTTTCCGCAGCCGTGGCCGAAATCGCCGTCGGCGCGCTCATAGGCTTCGCCGCCCTGGTGGTCTTCGCGGCGGTTCGACTGGGCGGCTTCATTGCGGGCCAACAGATAGGCCTTGCCATCGCTCACATTTACGACCCGACGTCCGGACAGCAGACTTCGCTGCTCAGCCAGACGCTCTACATGTTGGGGTTCGTGGTTTTCGTACTGGTGGGGGGGCATCACATGCTGCTGCGCGCGCTGGCCGCGTCCTACGAGGCGATACCCATCAGCCGGGCGCACCTGACCGAGGGCGTCTTCACAAAAATCGGCGTGGGCATGTTCAGCGAGATGTTCGTGAACGCCGTCAGGATTACCGCCCCGGCGGTGATAACGCTCATGCTTGCCACCATCGTCATGGCGATCGTCGCGCGCACCGTGCCGGAGATGAACATATTCAATATAGGCTTCGCCATGAGGCTGGGCCTGGGGCTGACGGTCATGGCCCTTGCGGCTCCGGCGCTCGGATGGATATTCCAGCGCCTGTTCGAGCGACTCTCCGTCAACATTGAATTCCTTATAAATGCAATGAAACCCGCAGCATAGCGAAATTGACCCCTTTAGGGGACAGTTTGAGGCTTGACCTTCTTTTGTGAAGTGAGTTATGTCTGACGAAAGTTTCGGCGAGCGGACGGAACCCGCAACCCCGCGCAAGCGCGAGAAGGCGCGCAAGCGCGGACAGGTCGCCAAGAGCCAGGACATGAACACCGTGGCGCTGCTGCTGGGGGCGCTGCTGATTTTGAACTTCTACAGCGATGCCCTTATCAAGCAGATCTCCGCGCTGAATGTGCAACTCCTCTCCAGCCTTCACGTGCCGGAACTCACGCCGAGCAACATAAAGTACTATGCGAGTTACGGGATGGTGCTCCTGTTCCAGATGCTTATGCCGTTGCTGGCGGGGCTGTTTATCCTGGCCGTCGCCGTCAACCTGTTGCAGGTCGGCCCGGCGCTCAGCCCGGAGGTCTTTACGCCCAAACCGTCGCGCTTCAACCCCATAAACGGATTCAAGCGGATGTTCTCAAAGCGCGGCATCGTGAAACTCATTATGAGCCTCGTGAAAATCGTCGTTATCGCCGTCGTGCTCTACTGGACGGTAAAGGACAAACTCGACGAGATAATCCCCGCCGTGCAACTGGATGTGAAGCAGATTATGGTCTATATCGGCTCTTCGTCGTTCACGCTGGGCGTCAGGATAGGAGCGGTGCTGCTGGTGCTGGCCATACTGGACTACGTTTACCAGCGCTGGCAGTACGAGGAAGACCTCAAGATGACAAAACAGGAGGTGAAGGACGAGATGAAACGCTACGAAGGCGATCCCAAGATAAAAGAGCGACGCATAAAGACGCAGCGCTCGATCGCCTACCAGCGGATGATGCAAAGCGTGCCCAAGGCCGATGTGGTGATAACCAACCCCACGGAGCTGGCCGTGGCGCTGGAGTACAAGCGCGAGGAGATGCCCGCCCCGCGCGTCGTAGCCAAGGGCGCGGGCTACATCGCCCGGAAGATCCGCGAAATCGCCGTTGACAACGGAATACCCATTGTCGAGAAGAAGGCCCTCGCACAGGCGCTCTACAAGAGCGTCGAGGTCGGCCGGGAAATTCCGCCCGACCTCTACCAGGCGGTCGCGGAGATACTGGCCTACGTCTATGAACTCGACCGCGCCGGGGCCGCCCGGGCGATATAAGCAATGATGACTGATGACTGTCACCTTTACGGAGCCGGCCTCGATTTATCGAGGGCGCATCGTAGAAGATGACTGACTGTCACCTTGCGGCCCAAATTTGCCCATGCCCGCCCGGCAGGGCGGCGGTCGTCGGTAAACGTTACAGTTTGATTAACCATGGCGGAAAGACCCGTACAATCTGTGCTATCACTTTTCCGGAATAACACCGACCTGGTGCTGGCGGGGGCGGTGGTCGCCCTGCTGGTTGCGATCATCGTGCCGCTGCCGCCGTCCGTGATGGACTTCCTGCTGGTCCTCAACGTGTCGCTCGCGGTGATAATCCTGTTCACATCGATTTACGTGACGGAGCCGTTGCAGTTTTCCGTCTTTCCCACGATGCTGCTGATGACGACGTTCTACAGGCTGGCGCTCAACGTGGCGACCACGCGCCTGATACTGGGCAATGTGGACCCCGCCCACCCGGAGCCGCCGCTGTTCGCGGGGCGAGTGCTGTACACCTTCGGCTCTTTCGTCGGGGCCAACAACCCCGTGATAGGCTTCATCATATTCGCCATCCTGGTCATCATCCAGTTTGTCGTCATCACCAAGGGCGCCACGCGCATCTCCGAGGTCGCTGCGCGCTTCACGTTGGACGGGATGCCCGGCAAGCAGTTGAGCATAGACGCCGACCTG
>QNCA01000060.1 GCA_003644325.1 Planctomycetota bacterium | reverse complement strand
ACGGAGCCGTTCCGACCTTGTCGGAACGGATCGTAGATTGGTGACTGTCACCGTAAGGTATTGTGAAGCAGCAGATTATAATCAAGCACCCACCATCATCCAGAAAAAGTCAGTCAACTCGAGTAGTTAGTGACAGCCACCGAGGTTAGCAAAAGTCAGCCACCTTTCATGTCCCTTACAGTTTCCGGCCGAAAATCAGTGGAAGCCCTTTTTTTATGCAAAGAGCGCCTTACACGCCTGCTTACATTTCTCGGAAGCGCCGCACTCGTCTAAGCCTATAACATAAAAGCACTTCTGTTCGCTCCGGCACTGGCGGCGCCCCTTCCTCTCCCCGGAATTCTGCACTTTACCCCCTCGAGAGGTGTCTTGATGGTGAAGGGTGAGCAAAGAGGGCCACAGGCCGGGAGGCACGAACACATCGAGGCGATCAGGGATTTTGAGAATATGAGAAAGTGCACCAGACACATTATCAAGCAACTGGTCAAGATTGCAATGAATAAGACCCTATCGCGGGAGGAACAAATCATGCTGGAAGAACACCTCAAAATCTGCCCTGATTGCCGGGAAATGGCCGAGCAAATGTACGCGGAGCGGGCGGCCCGCGACAAGGAATCGCCTGCACGTCTGACAGGCGCGGAGAGGGAAGAACTGAAGAGCAAGGTCCTTGAAAGGATCAAGGAGGTTGAACCGGACGGGAGCATGTAACTCAAGTTGGCTGACTTTTGCTAACCTCGATGACTGTCACCATTACCCATTCGGACCCTGACGGGTCCTCAGGGCGAGGACCCGGAACGGGCGGAACGCAGACCCCCCGACGCGGTCGGGGAGGGGGGGTCGGCCCGTAGATGGTGACTGTCACCGCAAGACAGCCAAGCGCCCGACATTGTTCAAAAAAGTCAGTCAACTTAAGCATGAAGTAGAAACTTCGGCAAGAAAGAGAATTGTCCAATTATGTTGATGCCTTTCAGGAGATGGCGATGACACAAGATAAAGAAGAGACCAAACTCATAACCGCCGCCAAGAAAGGAGACAGGAGGGCGTTTGACGCCCTTATAAGCCGCTACAAGGGCTTTGTGAATTCGCTGGTCTTTTCACATGTAAAACGCCCCGAAGAGACCAAGGACATTGCGCAAGAAGTCTTCCTGCGTGCGTTCCGATTTATCGACGAACTGGACGACAGGCAAAAATTCAGTTCATGGCTCGCACAGATTGCAAAGGCCCTCAGCCTTAACTGGATTTCCCGCCATAAATCCATGACGTCTCTGGAGTCGATTGACCTGGAGGACCCCAAACTGCTCCACCGCCAGGCCGCGCTGCGCCGTCATACGCCGCACGACAAGGCCGTCAACACCGAGGTCCGGCAAACGGTTCTCAGCGCAGTCGATTCTCTCCAGGAACACTACAAGGTCGTACTCTTGCTCAAGTACATGGAGGAACTGTCGTATGAGGAGATAGCGGAGATGCTCGGCGTCTCCGTGGCTACGATCCGCAGCCGGCTATACCGCGCCAAGCATAAACTGCACCGCGTGCTGCGCGCAAGGGCCGTGCAGATAGAAAAATACCTGGCCGAGCAAAGAGAAGGCCTGACGCCGAACATGGCCGATGTGGACATCGACTACTTCGCGGAGGACGTCGACCTGGAAACGCTTCTGGGCGCCCTGTGACGAGACGCTCCAGCGCGCCCACAGCATAGGCCCTTGTTCAGAGCGCCCCTCCGCGACAGAGCGAAAAAGTGCCCACACATTTCCGAGGTCCCCCCGCGCCTCTCATGCCGAAAACACTGTTGACGTGCGTTGGCCGTTCAAATAGAATCTCCACACTCGATTCATGCCACTTCCATGGGGGACGAATCAATGAGAGTGACTAAACCCCTTTTATTTCTGCTTCTGCCGACATGTTTGCTTCTCGGCTCTTTCGCGTGCCGGGCCGTGGCGCCCGATTCTGAAAACGGCGAACCCCGTCAGCAGGTCAAATACATCGGCTGTTCCGGCACGATGGTCTTTCACACGACGGACTGCCGCTACCGCGAAATAATAAAGCCGGAAAACCGCGTCGAGTTCTTCTCACTCGAAGAAGCCCTGGGCGCCGACTATAGGCCGTGCAAGGTCTGCAAGCCCGGCGGTAACTGAGATAGAGGGCTGCACGCCCTTGAAATGACCCGTTTACCTTCCCATACCCGTACGGGGCGGACCCGTTCCGAGGATTTCATGGCGACAAACACAAAGGAAGTGAGCGACCTGCTTCTCCTCATCCCCTTCATTGCCGGCCATCCCGGCGTGACCGTGGGCGAGGTTGCCCGTCACCTCGGCTGCACGCGCGCTCGGGTCGAGGGACATCTGAACCGCATTCTCATGTGCGGCGTGCCGCCCTACCTGCCGGACAATTACATCGGTTACGCCCGTGAGGGCGACAGGATATTCCTGACCCTCGCCTCGCATATGTCCCATCCGGTGCGGCTGACCCTGGAGGAGGCGCTGGGATTGCGCCTCCTGCTCCAGGCCCTGCCCCCTGCGGGGAAGGGCCGCTCGCCCGCCGCAACCCTTCTGAAGAAGATAGAGTCCGCCCTGGCCGCGGGCGCGGGCGGGGAGTTTCACAAAATGTCCCGGGCCATCGCCCTGGCCGAACCCAAAAGATTCTTCGCCGAAAAATTTGACTCGCTGCGGGAGGCGGTCCGCGAACACCGCGAAATCACCGTCGAGTATTACTCCCCTTCCAGCGAACGCCTGGGCACGCACACCGTCCGTCCCCTCGGGCTGCTCGACCACGAAGGCGACTGGTACCTTGTCGCCGAGGGGAAGCGCGGCGACAGGCTGATACTGCGCGTTGACCGTATCAAGTCCGTGGGGCGGACCGGGAGAGATTTCGAGCCGCCGGGGGATTTCGACATCGCCGACTATCGCGTGAGAGAGGTGTATTTCCCCGGGAAGGATGCCGTCTCATGCCGCGTGAGATTCTCCCCGGAACTCGCCCCCTGGGTGGAGGAACGTTTCGACAGGCGCCGGCTGCGCCGCCGGAGGGACGGGAGCGTCGTCCTGTCTCTCAAGGCATCCAGCCCGCAGTGGCTCTTTCGCTTCCTGCTCAAGTTCGGCGGCGACGCCCGCCTGCTCTCCCCGAAAGATTTTGTGAGAGACTTCAGGAAGACCTTGCGTCGCCTGCTTGAGATCTACTCTGCGCCGCAGGCCAAAATACGTTGAAGCGGTGTTGGAATGATGTTAGAATTCGCCGTCGGATTTCCTCTGTCGAAAGTGTCAACATAAAGAGAATTGTGAGGACCCGCAACATGCGTCCAATTAAAGGTTCGCAAACTCTTGCATTCATATTCCTGATTGTTTCCTGCCTGGGAGGGGCCTTTTCATCGGCCTGCGCACGGGATGTCTTCGAGAATCCCTTTGGCGATACATCCGGGGAAAACGAAGACATCAAGATTTCAATTCATCTCTCATCCGAGACCATAGACCCCGGCGACATCTTCGGTGTGGTGCTGGATTTCGAACTCGCCGAGGGTTTCCACCTGTACAAAGACAACCTCGAGTTCAACTGGAGCAAGTTGACAGGCGCTGAGAAGGCGGGAGTAATTTACCCGACCGCCAAACTCTTTCAGAATCCCGACGGGCCGGGGACGGTTGATGCCTTCGAAGGCAAGTTCACGGTCATCCCTCTCTTTCGCGCGACCGCCGAAAAGGGCGGTTCCATAGAAATCCGCGGCAGGGTTGACTACCAGGCATGCTCCGACGTCTGTCTTTCCGGCGGCAAGGACATTTACTACGCCCTGAAGGCCGGCTCGCGCGGTGAGGCGGCAGTGTGGGAGGCGCCGCCCGGGACGTTCAATCCGGAGGGCGAGGGCGTCGAGTCGCTCGACGGGGAGGAGACCCCGTGGTCCTGGTTTCACGTCGTCATTGCTTTTGCGGCGGGCGTGGGGCTGAGTCTCACTCCGTGCGTGCTGCCGATGGTTCCGGTCACGTCCGGCATAATCAGGGGCTACGCCCGTCCGGGGAAGTTGTCGGCGTTCATATCGTCGCTCATATATGCGCTGGGCATTTCCCTTGTTTACGGCGTTATCGGGGCGGCGGTTGCTTTTGTCGGCGTCCAGGTGCAGTCCGTTTTGAACGCCCCCTATGTCAGGATACCCATCGCGGGCCTCCTGGTTTTCCTTGCGCTCGGGATGTTCGGCGTGGTACGCATACAGATGCCGTCCTCCATACAGGCAAAGGCCCAGCAGGCCGGCAGCAAGACCGGGAAGAATAAGTTGGGCCTGTTTCTGCTCGGCATGGCGGGGGGGCTGGTGGTCGGCCCGTGTGTGGCCCCCGCCCTTACGGGCCTGTTCGCCCTTGTCGTAAACAGCGGCAGCGTCATCCTCGGTTTTCTTACAATGTTTGCCTGCGGATTGGGGATATGCGTACTGCTGGTTCTCAGCGGCACGTTCACCGGTCTCATCCCCCGCAGTGGCGCGTGGATGGTGCTGGTGGAGCATGCTTTCGGCTTTGCGCTGCTCTGGGCCGCGCTCTACTTCGCTTCATACCTGATGCCGCCGGGCGTTTATTATCTCTGTATGGCCGTGCTGTTCTCGGCGGCGGCGGCTTATTTCGCCCTGAGCGCCGCGATCGGAAGGGTGAAGTATGCCTTTGCAGTCCTTTGCCTCGTCGTAGGGCTTGGCTTCGGCGCCGGGGGCGGCTACCTGATGGGCCGGCCCGGGACGGCCGCGGGAGGACCGGAGCAGGTCAGGGCCGCGCTGGCTTCCGGCCGACCGGTGGTGGTGGACTTCTCCGCGCCGTGGTGTTCCGCCTGCGCCAGGCTGGACGGGTCTACTTTCTCCAATCCCGCGGTGGCGAAGGAACTGGAAAGATTTGAATTTATCAAAATAAACGTTGACGACCACGGGGCCTTTGCGTCGGAATACGGCGTGAAGGGGATTCCGGATGTCAGGATTTTCGATTCCGATGGCAAAGAAAGGAAGGACCTGAATTTCACGGGGTTCAAGGACGCCGATAATGTCCTTGCGCGGCTGAAGCGGGTAAAGTAACTTGTAGTCGGTCATATTTGAGAGCGAGGCAATCATGAACCAGAGCGAGGGAGTGATGGAGAGAATCACGGATATAAGTCAACTCAAGGAAATCGCGCGGCAGGTGCGCCTGGACATCATCGAGAGCACCTTCGCTGCTGGTTCCGGTCATCCCGGCGGGTCGATGTCCGCCGTGGAGGTCATTGTCGCGCTTTACTATCGGGAGATGAACTATCGCCCGCAGGAGCCGCACTGGCCCGACCGCGACAGGTTCATCCTGTCCAAGGGCCACGCCTGCCCTGCTCAATACGCGGTGCTGGCGCGGGTCGGGTTCTTCCCGCATGAGGAGTTGAAGGACCTCCGCAAACTCGGTTCCATACTCCAGGGCCATCCCGACATGCTCAAAACCCCCGGCCTCGACGCCTCTACGGGTTCGCTCGGCATGGGGCTCTCCTACGGCAACGGCGTGGCGCTGGCCGGCGGAATCGACCGCAAGGACTACCGCGTATATGTCATGCTCGGCGACGGGGAAATGCAGGAAGGCGAAATCTGGGAGTCGGCCATGACCGCCGCGCATCGCAAACTCGACAATCTCTGCGCCATCCTCGACTACAACAAGTTGCAGATAGACGGCTTCAACGAGGACGTCAAGGGGATTGAGCCGATTGCCGACAAGTGGCGTTCGTTCAACTGGCATGTAGTCGAGATAGACGGTCATGACTTCCGGCAGATATTCGATGCCCTGGACGAGGCCCGCCGGACCAAAGGCAAGCCGACGATAATCGTGTCGCACACGATAAAGGGCCGCGGCGTCTCCTTCATGGAAAAGGTGGCGGGTTTCCACGGCCGCTGCCTCAAACCCGACGAAATGGAAACGGCGCGCGAGGAACTCCGGGAGCCGCTGCCGTGAGCCGCCGGATTGGCAGGGTCTGACTCCCCGAGCACACTCGCTTCTGCGAAGAAACGAAAAGACGGAGCAACGGAGAACAATTAAGATGACGGAAAAAGCCGCAACCCGCGATGCCTACGGGGCAGCGCTGGAAGAAATGGGCGCAAAGTACGAGGAAATCGTGGTGCTGGACGCGGACCTGTCCGAGTCAACACGTACCTCAAGATTCGCGAAGAAATACCCCGCCCGCTTTTTCCAGATGGGAATCAGCGAACAGGACATGGTCTGCACGGCGGCGGGGCTCGCCAGCGCGGGTAAACTCCCCTTCGCCAGCAGTTTCGCCATCTTCGCCAGCCGCGCGTGGGAACAGATACGCAACATGGTCTGCCGCGCCAACCTCAACGTCAACCTGTGTCTTACCCATGCCGGCATAACCGTCGGCGCGGACGGCTCCTCCGCACAGGCGCTGGAGGACATAGCCATAATGCGCGCACTCCCGCACATGCGCGTGCTCGTCCCCTCCGACGACATCGAGACCACGCAAATAATAAAATACCTGGTGACGCATCGCGACGGGCCGGTGTATGTCCGCCTGGGCCGCTCGAAGGTGCCGCGCGTCAACGCCGAGAAATACAGGTTTCGTGCGGCGCGCGCCACGAAACTCAGAAGCGGCGGGGACGCCACCATTATCGCGTGCGGGCTGATGGTCTCCATCGCCCTTGAAGCGGCCGAGATGCTCGCAGGGGACGGCGTGGAGGTAACCGTCCTCAACATGTCGAGCATAAAGCCCATCGACGTCGATGCAATCGTCGAGGCTTCACGCGCGACCGGGCGCATCGTGACCGCCGAGGAGCACAACATAATCGGCGGGCTGGGCGGCGCGGTGGCGGAGGTACTGGCCGAGCACGCGCCGTGCCCCATGCGCCGCATCGGCACGCGCGACACGTTCGGCGAGTCCGGCGCGCCCGACGAACTCCTCAAAAAATACGGCCTTTCAAAAGACAACATCGCCGGCGCCGTCCGCAGCCTCATGTAATAATACCTCAGGGGCCGGACCCCTTTGAGCGCGCAGGAAGGCAATGAGGATGGCTAATACTCATGTGGGGGGCTGTAACCCGAAAGCAACTTTTCTCAAGTTGACTGACTTTTTCCGGGCAATGCCGGATGTTTGCCTATAAGTTTCTTAAGTTGGCTGACTTTTTGTTAACCTCGGTGACTGTCACCAATTACGGATCCGTTCCGCCCTTGTCGGAACGGATCGTAGATTGGTGACTGTCACCGTAAGGTGTTGTGAAACAGCACATTATAATCAAGCATCCACCATCATCCAGAAAAAGTCAGCCAACTTGAGTAAATTGATTTTCGCTTCAATCTGCCCCTCGAAACTGCCTCGGGAGAAACGCAATCGGTGAAATCTGTGGGAAAATAAGTATCGAGGTATAGGGGTGTAGAGGTGCGGAAGTT
>QNCA01000059.1 GCA_003644325.1 Planctomycetota bacterium | reverse complement strand
GACTGACTTTTTGTTAACCTCGGTGACTGTCACCAATTACGGAGCCGTTCCGACCTTGTCGGAACGGATCGTAGATTGGTGACTGTCACCGTAAGGTGTTGTGAAACAGCAGATTATAATCAAACACCCACCATCATCCAGAAAAACTCGGTCAACTTGAGTATCTAGAATCTAGTATCTCACCCCTCATCCCGCACCCCTCATTCCTTCGTTTCAAGGGCATGCAGGAACGCACAGCGCTCACAGCCGGCGTCGTCGGCCTCGCAGTAGTCGCGGAATATCTGGTAGAGGGCCTGCTGGCGGCGCGCGCTGTTCACGAGCGTCCGGCGCTTCTCCTCGCCGAAGATGCGGCAGTGCATGAAGCGCGTGATGCCGGTGGGCGGCAGTTTCGGCAGGAAGGCGTAGAGGCGATGAAGGTTCGACTCCAACTCGCGGTCGTCTGTCTTGCGCGCGAAGGCCAAATAGACCGGGACGATGATGTTGACCGTGACATTTCTCACAAGGCTTTGCGACCAGAGTCGTTGCGGATTGGCCGAGCGTTTTCCCGTGTATGTGTTGCGATGGAACCAGTAGCGGGCCGTGCCTCTCGCATCGGCTTCGTTCGGCTGGAGAAGCATGTTACCCACAAGGCGCGCGGCTCCTTTCGGTGAGGAAGTCAGCGTGACGATTCGCAGGATTTCCCGGAAGAGATTGCGCGGCGCCGTCGCGGCATACAGGAGCGCGACGGCGGCGGCGCGGCGGAAGGGGTAGTTCTGCGGGCGCATGCGCCCGAACCGCCAGTCCTGCCTGGCCAGTGATTCCCGGTGCGGCCTCTCGACCGAAGCAAGGGCGGCGGCGTAGGCGCGGGTTTCATCATCCCTGATTTCGTCAGGCGTCGGCGACAGGCCGCCGCGCGTGAGGAGCAGGGCCTGCGCATTGAGAAAACTCCGCGAGAGGTTGTCTCCGACGCACGCAGCGCGCAAATCACGCGCCGTCACCATTTCCGCCAGATGCCCGAACGGCGCCTTGTTCACGGGATAGCCCATCGCCTCCATCAGCCCGCGGTAGAGAACCTCGTCCGGTTCGGCGACCCTGAGCATCGCCCCGAATCGCGAAGCCTTGGTGAGCATCCGCCAGTCGCCGGCAAGGTCCAGAAAGACGCCCACCCGGTCCTCGTCCCTGCCCGCTTCGCCGAGTTTCCTCCGGCAGAGGCCCGCCGCCGCCTCGCTCTCGAAGGGATACTCGGTCATGTCGATGATCTCTTCCAATCGGGCGAGGGGTTCAGTGAGGTAACGCGAGAGGGTCAACTGCGGCAGTTCGCTGCCGTCGTATCGCTTGACGGACTTCGAGTCGCGGTCGTTCCACATGATGACGTGCAGCACGGTGTTGTTGTAGGCGGGGTCCTGGTTGTGATTGTGCTTGTACCAGTCGGATGAATAGGTGTGTATTTCTATGTCGCCGGTTTCGGTCTTGCCGTCGAGGACAATTTCGGCCCTGTTGAAATCCGGCCCGGGGCCCAGGTTCCACCAGCCGCGCGCATTTGCGCGGACGCCTCGGCCGTCGTCCAGCCGCAGCGAGTCGCTCTGGAACAGCCCCTCATACCAGATGCAGCGTACCAGGCGCTCGCGGATGCGCTGCGGCGTGGCCTTCCCACGGCCGCGGCGCTCGCTGACCCGGTCGCGCGGCGCGGAGAGGTCATCCCTCATCTGTGCGTACGTGTCCTGGAACATGCCGCGCCTTTTTGTAAAGGTCGGTAGTCGGTAGTCAGAGCAAAGAGCAAGGGGCAAGGGCAAGGGACAAGGGTAAGGGCAAGGGATTCGGGATTTCGGAAACCAGAAGCCAAAAGATATTTGTGTTTATTCGTGTGCATTCGTGGTTAAGTTTCGGTCCGTTCCAGTCCCCCCCGCTTGCGCTTACGGGCAGGCGATTCAAGTTCCTGTTGATTTTTCAGGAGGTTTGACGATGCCGAGGAGTTCGAGGTAATCCACGACCCTGTCCGCGACCCCCTCGACGGTCAATCCGTCGGTGGCGATGATGCAGTCTGCGGCGGCCATGTAGAGTTCACGTCGTTCACGGGCGATCTTTGCGATTTCCTCCCCCGGGGGCAGGTCCGTCAGGGGCGGGCGCACGACGCCGTTTTCCTCTTCGGCCTGCGCGCGGCGGGTCAGTTCCTCTGGCGAGGTTTCAAGCCATATTACCTTTGCATTGTGTTTAAGGGCCTCGACGTTCGCCGCCTCCATGACGGCCCCGCCGCCCGCGGCTATCACGGCTTCGTTCTCGTCGCGCAGTTGCGCGATGACGTCCCTCTCGAGGGCGCGAAACGCCCCCTCGCCGTCCTGAGCGAAGATTTCCGCCACGCTCTTGCCCGCGCGTGTCTCGACAAGGCGGTCGCTGTCCTTGAACGCGGCCCCCAGTCGTTGCGCCACCTCGCGCCCGACCAGGGTCTTGCCGCTGCAACGGCATCCGATGAGAACACATTTCATGTCAGTGCAGTTTCAGAAAGGTCTTGGAGCGGTCCTCGAATACCTCTTCGATTCTGTTGCGGAACTTGTCAACGCGGAGGCTGGGCCACCATGTGCGCAGTTGTTCGTGCGCCTGTTCCTTGAACATTTCCATGCCGCTGACGACGGTGCAGCCTACCTCGCGTGCCTCTCTGACAAGGCGGGTTTCGTGCTGGTAAACGGTCTCGAAGACCGCGAGGTCTTTGCGGAGGCGCTCCCGCGGGACGAGGCTCTCGTCCGGGTCGTCGCGGCCTACGGGCGTGGCGTTAATCAGGATGTCATATTCACCGCTCGCGAGGAAATCGTAGTTCTTGATTTCCCCGCCGACCGCCTTTGCCAGTTGTTCGGCGCGCCAGAGCGTCCTGTTCACTATTATGATGTGGACGTCGTTCTGTTTGAGTCCGAAGGCAAGCGCCCGCGCGGCGCCGCCTGCGCCGAGTATGACCGCCCTTTTCCTGCGAACGTCATAGTGGCGCATGAGGGCGCGGGTCCCGCCGACGTAGTCAACGTTGTAGCCGACGAACTTCCCGTCCTCCTTCCTGACCGTGTTGACGGCGCCGATGGACCGCGCGCTGGGGTCCAGGGCGTCGAGCATGGGGATTATCCGCTCCTTGTAAGGGTTCGTGACACTCAGGCCGGACAGCAGGGGCCGGAATTTTTCCCAGAACGCCGGCAGGTCCGCCACGGAGAACGGCAGGTAAACCGCGCTGCGTTCCATCTCGCGGAAGGCGATGTTGTGGTAAACGGGGCTGAGGCTGCGTGTGACGTCTTCTCCCAGTATGCCGTAAATCTCGGTTTCCGGCGTCAGGGATGTGCAGTCGTAAATCTCCCGCATTTCCCATTCGGTCAGTTGGCCCTCGGCGGTGGTCTTGTCGGGCGACAGCGCCGCATAGGTCATATACCCGCCGAACTTGCCGGCCAGCACGCGGCTGATGACGCCCGCCGCGCCGGTGCAAAAGGCGATGGTCGGCTGTGTCGCCGCTCGCAGCAGGTCGAAGATTTTCACGTTATCGACGATGTTGCGGGTGTAGGTGGCGATCTTGACGATGTCGGGACGCGCCCGGGTGATTCGCGAATATATCTGATGCAGGTCGTCGGGCGTATGCTCCGGGTTGTGATAGGAGACAATGAGAAGAGAGCGGCCACGGTCGGCGATCCTGCCGGCAAACTCCACGCCCACGTCAATGTAGTGCGCCCCGGCCTCGACGGCGCGGTTGAGTATTGCGGCGTGGTCCGCTTCGCTCCCGCGGAACCTGCCCCCCGACAGTGCGTGCCTGCACGTGGCCACTACCGGCTTCTCACACGCGCCTATCAGGCGGGGCAAGTCGGGACGCTCCATGTAGTCGAGGCGAAGTTCGATTACGTCGGCGGTTTCGTTGGCCCGGGCGATGTCTTTCAGCGCCGACTCATTGTCGGGCGCGCGGATTGGAATGCATAACACGATTTACTCCCATGACCCTTTTTCAAAAAGATCCTTGATGAACGCGACGAGATTGTCAATCGGCAGGCGCACCTGTTTCAGCGTATCTCTGTCGCGCACGGTTACCTGTTTGTCGTTTATGGAATCGAAATCGTAGGTGACCGCGTAGGGCGTGCCGACCTCGTCCATCCTGCGGTAGCGGCGTCCGATGCTCTGTGTCTCGTCGTAGAAGGTCTCGAAATGCGGGCGGAGCATGCGCTCTATCTTCCGCGCGGGCTCGCACAATTCGGGCTTCTTGCTGAGCGGCAGGACGACCACCTTGACCGGCGCGATCTCCGGGTTCAACTTCAGCAGCACGCGCTTCTCGCCCCTGACCTCCTCCTCGTGATAGGCATCGCAAATCAGCGCCAGTATGGTGCGGTCCACGCCGCCGGATGTCTCGACGACCGCCGGTATGAAGCGCTCGTTGGTCTCCTTGTCCAGGTAACGCAGGTCCGCGCCGCTGTGCTCCATCTGCTGCGAGAGGTCGTACGTGCCGCGTTCGGCTATGCCCTCCAACTCGCCGAAGCCGCCGTCGAGGAAAGGGAACCTGTACTCGATGTCAACGCATCTCTTCGCGTAGAAGGCGAGTTCGCGCTCTTCATGCTCGCGCAGGCGCAGGTTGGCTTCCTTGAAGCCGATGTCCCGGTACCATTTCATGCGCTGCTCCACCCAGTAGTCGTACCACTTCGGCGATTCCGCCTCGCGCACGAAGTACTCCAGTTCCATCTGCTCAAACTCGCGCGAGCGAAACGTAAAGTTGCGCGGCGTTATTTCATTGCGGAAACTCTTGCCTATCTGGGCTATGCCGAAGGGTATCTTCTGCCGGGTCGAGTTCACGATGTTCTGGAAGTTGACGAATATCGACTGGCACGTCTCCGGCCTCAGGTAAACGACGGCGCTCTCATCCTCCAGAGCGCCCATGAAGGTTTTGAACATCAGGTTGAAGTTTCGCGCCTCGGTCAACTCTCCGCCGCACTCGGGACAGACGCCCCCCTCTATGTCCTCGGCCCTGAAGCGCTGCTTGCACTCCTTGCAGTCAACCATCGGGTCGCTGAACTTCTTGATGTGCCCGGATGCCTCCCATACCCGTGGGTGCATGATGATGCTCGTATCGACGCCGACGACGTCGTCGCGCTCCTTTACCACCGCGTCCCACCAGAGGCGCTTGACGTTGTTCTTTAACTCCACGCCCAGGGGGCCGTAATCCCAGCACGATTGCAGGCCGCCGTAAATCTCGCTGCTCTGAAAGATGATTCCGCGACGTTTGCACAGGCTCACAATTTTCTTCATCAGGTCTTCGGCCATTAACTCTTGCTCCGTTCCGTGAGATTTTCCAGTTCCGCAAAGAAGTTCGGAAAACTCTTCGCCACGCAGCCGGCGTTCTTCACCACGACGCCCGGCACGCGCAGGCCGACAAGCGCCGCCGACATCGCTATGCGGTGATCGCCGTGGGGGTCCACGACCCCCGCGCGCAGGTTCGCCGGCGTTATCTCAATCGCGTCGTCGGCAGTCTTTATCCCCGCGCCCAGCCCCCCCAACACATCGACCAGGGCGGCGATCCTGTCGGATTCCTTCCTGCGCAGATTGCGCACGCCCCTTATCAGCGTCGGCCCCTCGGCGAAACACGCCGCCGCGGCCAGCGTCGGCACGGCGTCCGGCATGTCGAGCATGTCGGCCTCAATGCCGTTGACCAGCGGCCCTTCTACCTCTATATAATCGTCGCCCCGGGCCACCGCACAGCCCATACGAGCGAGGAGTTCCGCGAAGCGCGCGTCGGCCTGGCGCGAGTCCCCGCCCATTCCGCGCGCTCGGAGACGCCCCCCGCATACTCCGGCGGCCGCCATGAAATACGTGGCCGCGCTCGCGTCGCCTTCCACGTAAAAGTCCGCCGCCCTGTAGCCGCCTCCCGCAGGTACGTAGTAAGTGTCGCCGGCCTTCGCGACGTTCACGCCGAACTCGCGCATCACGTCGATCGTCAGGTCAACGTACGGCGCGGAAGCGACCCGCCCGGTCACGGCAATCTCCGTGTCCTCTCTACCATAGGGCGCGGCCAGGAGAATCGCGGAGACGAACTGGCTGCTGATTTCGGCGTTGACCGTGAATCCGCCGCCCGGGAAGCCCGCGGCGTGAATGCGAATCGGCGGGTAGCCCCGGGGGTCCTCAAATTCTATCTCGCACCCGCCCCGGTTGAGCGCATCGACCAGGTCGCCGATGGGACGTTTCACTTCTCCGCAGTCGAGGCGAAAATCACCGCGGCCCAGCGTCAGCGCCGCCGTGAGAAAACGCAGCGCCGTGCCGCACTCGCCCACGCCCAGAGAGCCGCCCCCCTCACTGAACACGCCGGACATGCCGTTGATTATCAGGAGCGACCGGGACTCGTCAACTTCAATACCCGCGCCCAGTGCGTTCAGGCACATCGTGCTCACGTAGGTATCCAGGCAGAGGAGTGCGTTGCCCAGGCGGGAAGTCCCCTCCGCAAGCGCCGCGCAGAAGAGCGCCCTGTGAGTGATGCTCTTTGAGCCGGGCAACGTGACTTCCGCGTCCAGCGGGCCTTTCGGCGCAATCTCTATCTCTTTCTGCATTTCAGCCCTCTATGTCGCCGCCTATTCTAGCATGCCGCACTATTCAGTCAACCATTTTCAAACCTTGACAGCCCGCCTCTCCCGCGCATACTATGCGCCCTCGGCATGACAGAACCGCAGGAAACATAAACAGGAACCTTGACGAAAAGAAACATGAAACGACTGATACCGCTCATAGTCTGCACAACATTTCTCTGCTCCAACTGCGGCGGCAAGGGCCCGAAATCCCCCGCAAGCAACTACAAGATAACGCAGGAGGCGATGGGCACGTTCGTGACGATTACCGTCGCCGCGGATGAAGGAGACCTCGACGCCGCACAGGCAGCCGTCGGCAAGGCCTTCGAGGCGATACACGAGGCGGACCGCCTGATGAGCAACTACAGGGAAGACAGCGAGGTCTCGCTCATCAACCGCGAGGCGTTCGACCGGCCGGTCAGGGTCGGCGACCGGACCTTCGAAGTAATAAAGAAGGCCGTGGAGACGGCGCGGGAAACCGGCGGCGCGTTCGACGCAACCGTAGGCCCGCTCATCCGCCTGTGGCGTGACGCGGAAAAAGCGAATCACGTTCCTTCCGACGAGCAGATCGAGGCGGCGTTGGAAAAAGTCGGCAGCGTGGACAAGATAGTCCTTGACGAAGAACGCAAGACCGTGAGGTTTCTCGTGAAGGGCATGGAAATCGACCTGGGCGGCGTCGCCAAGGGCTACGCCGTGGACAGGGCGGCGGCGGTCCTTCGCGCGGAAGGCGTGAACAACGCCGTAGTCGAAGCCGGCGGCGACCTGATGGCGATTGGAAGGGACAGGGACGGCGCAAAATGGGTGGTGGGAGTGCGGAACTTCTTCAGGCAGGGCGGCCACATGGAAAGGCTGGCGCTT
>QNCA01000058.1 GCA_003644325.1 Planctomycetota bacterium | reverse complement strand
GGAAAGTGCGCAACCTGGGGCTGGACGACCATGTCGTGTTCCTGGACAGGTTTGTGGAACTTTCGGAGTTGTGCGACTTCCTGTGTGCGGCGGACATTTACCTGACGCCGTACCTGAACCGCGAGCAGATAACCAGCGGCACGCTGTGCTACGCCATGGGCGCGGGCGCGGCGATAGTAAGCACTCCCTACTGGTACGCCGAGGAGTTGCTCGCCGAGGGCCGCGGGCGATTGGTGCCGTTCAGGGACAGCGAGGCCCTGAAAGATGCCGTGATGTTCTGGCTGGACAATGAAGGCGAACTCCAGAAAATCAGACGCAAGGCCTACGAGTTCACCCGCTGCATGATATGGAAAGAGGTGGCTAAGGAATACGTGCGCGTGTTTGACGAGGTGGCGCAGCCTCGCCCGGCGGTCATGGTGCCGCGGGTAGAAAGGCTTCTTGTTGCCCCGAAGCACGTGCCCAAGCCCAAACTGGATCACCTCGCCAGGCTTACCGACGACACGGGCTTAATGCAGCACGCCAAGTACCTGGTGCCCGACCCGACGCACGGCTACACCACCGACGACAACGCCCGGGCGCTCGTGGTCGCCACGAAGTTCAACCAGTTATTCGGCGCGGACGAGGCGGTCTCACTGCTGGGGCGCTACCTTTCATTCCTCCGCTACATGCAAATCGACGACGGGCGCTTTCACAACTTTCTCGGTTACGACCGGCATTATCAGGACGAGGTCGGCACCGACGACTCCTTCGGAAGGGCGCTGTGGGGGCTGGGCTACGCGGTGGCCTACGCGCCCAGGGAGTACTGGCCCGTTGCGAAGGAGATGTTCGACGTCTCCACGGGGCACATGGAATCGCTCAATCTCCGCGGGGCCGCCTACGCGATGCTGGGTATCTACTATTATCTGCAAAGGTTTCCGCAGGCCGAAGACCTGAAGAACTGGGCGAAGACGCTGGGCGCGAAGATAGTCGAGAGCTACTCCGACAACTACTCGCCCGACTGGAAATGGTTTGAGCCGGTAATGACGTATGACAACGGGGTCTTGCCGCACGCCCTTTATCGCGCGTACGGCCTGTTAGGGCCAAAGGAATTCCTGGAAATTGCCGAAGAATCATTGGGGTTCCTGGCAGAGGAATGCCGCTGCTACGGTCACTTCTCTCTGGTGGGCTGCAACGGCTGGTATCCGCGCGGCGGTTCAAAGGCTCCCTTTGACCAGCAGCCGATAGACGCATGCAGCCTGGTGGAAGCCTTCGCCGCCGCATACGGGGTCACGGGCGATACGGATTACCTGAGGGAGATGCAGCGCGCGTTCGACTGGTTCTTCAGCAGCAACGACCTGGGGCTGTCGCTGTACGACTTTGACTCGGGTGGTTGCGCCGACGGGCTTACGGCGGTGGGGCCGAACCGCAACCGCGGCGCGGAGAGCACCGTCTCGTGCCTCCTGGCCATGCTGGATATGATAGAGGTCTCCGCTCTGCACGAACCGGCCGAGAAGGAAAAGGCAAGGAGCGTGAAAGGCGGCAAGTTGGATTCGGCCTCGAAACTGAGTGTGTAGGAAGGAGTCATGTCAGAGAAACTACGGCCCATCGTTATGGTCTCATCCTGGCCCCCGCGCCTTTGTGGCATCGGCACCTTCGCCGAGGAGGCCATGGAGTTCATTATCAAGCACCAGCCGGAGCGCCCCGCGTTTGTCATATCGCATACCGACGGGGCGGGGGAAAACGTATTCCCCATCATTGACCTCTCCCGGCCCGACTGGTACCGCCCGGTCGTCGACAAGATACGCGAACTCAATCCGTACGCCGTCCACATAGAGCACGAGTACGGCCTGTACAACTACGTGGATGAAAAGGGCGTCAGCGACAACAACGCCGGCTTTCTGAAACTGCTCGAGAACATTGCGGAGTTCCCCATAGTCGTCGAACCCCATACAGTTCACGGGCGCATGCGCGAGCACGAAGAGGCGTTCGTCCGGCGCCTGGCCGCGCTCTGCGACGTCCTCATCTTCAAGTGCCATTACCAGAAATGGCGGCTGGAGTGGACCTTCTCCGGCTACGGCTGGCAGGTTCCACGAAACATAATGATAATACCGCACGGCGCCCGCCCCGACAAGAAGTACGCCATCGACGAAGTGCCGCGCTTGAAGAGCGAACTCGGCCTCGACGTCCTGCAGGACAAGCACATCGTCGGACTGGTAGGCTGGATACAGCGCAACAAGCGGTGGGACATTTTGACCGAGATGTGGAGCGAGTTGCACGACGTAATCAAGGCCGCCAACGGCGAGGACTGGGTGCTGCTGGCGGCGGGCGAGATGCGCGACCCCAACGACAGGGGCGAATACGAAAAATACCTCGCCGCCATCAAACTGCTGGAGGAGAAGGGCATCGGACACTTCTACCAGTTCATACCACGCGGCGACGTCTATTACAAGGTGATGGCGATATGCGACTTCGTCGTGCTGCCCTCGCTGGACGAGACGCAGTCCGGCACGCTCGCGCGCATCATCGCCCTCAACAAACCCTACCTCACCTCCGCCCCCCTGGAAGGGCGTACCGCCCAGACCAGAGAGAGCGGCGGGGGACTGCTCTTTACCGACAGGGAAACACTCCGCCAGCGCGTCATACGCCTGGCCACCGACGAGGGACTCAGGTGGGAACTCGGCTACAAACTCTACCGCTACCTCATGGACGCGGTGCAGTGGCCCAAAATCGCCGAACAGTACTACGCCGCCTATGAACTGGCCGACAGGCACAAGTACCACAACCAGCCGGTCACCATCCCCTCCGAGTTTTAGACTATTGCTATAGACCATAGACTATAGACTATAGACCATGCGGCGATTTGCCCGCTCCCACTGAAAGGTGACTGTCACCCGCCGAGACATTCGGATAGGTTCTAATCCGTCGGGAGAACAAGACATGGCAATCCGCACTTCGTTCCTCTCAGTCCTGATAATCATTCTGACCCTTTCCGGTTGCGGGGATGGGGATGGGACCTCACCGAACGGTGCTTCACCGAACGGTGCTTCACCGAACGGTGCTTCACCGAACGGTGCTTCACCGAACGGCGCTTCGCCGGATACGCCGGGCGAGAGCGACCGGGACACTACATCGCCCGGCGTCACAGACGCAGGCGGCAAACGGGCCGACGTCACGCCCTGGCTCGTACGAGCGATGGAATTGACGAAGAAGATGAAGTCCGATAAGGACAAGGTTCTCGCCCTCACCACGATCGCCGATTTGAGCCTGAAGGCCGGTGATAAGGAGACGGCCCGCGCGGCATGCAAGAAGGCCTTCGGTCTTGTCTCGTGGATAAAGGATCTCAAGGAAAAGACAACCGCCTGCTGCGACTTCGCGCTGCTGCAGGCGAAGGCCGGCGACAGTGAAGGCTCGAAGAAATCGCTCGACTGGGCCGTATCCATGGTAGAGAAAATGGACGATGCAAAATCCAGTTCATATCATTATGCCCTGGCGGCGGAGTGCCAGGAGAAGGCAGGCTTCCACGAAAGCGCAGCGGCGACCTTCGCCAGGGCCGTGGATATGGCAAAGTTGCAGGCAGGCGGCTCGGACAAGGCGACATCCCTCGTAAGCGTGGTCGCCGCCCAGGCCCGCGCGGGCCTCTTCACAGAGGCCGCCGCCACACTGGAAGAGATAAAGATCGACAGGATTAAGGCATCCGCCTACCGGGCGATTGCGGAGGAACAGGCCGGGCGCGGCATGTTCGATAAGGCCGTCGCCAATGCGGGGGCCGCATCGAAAAACCTCAAGGAGAAGGCGTGGGCCTTCTTCCACATAGCCGGGGAACAGATGGAGGCCGGGAAAAAGGCCGACGCACTTGACAGCCTGAAAAAGGCCGCCGCCGCAGCCGTCGCCGCAGCAAGTCCCATGTCGGCCAAGAAAGAGGCATTCTTTCTCCTCGACGTCGCCAGGTCCCAGGCCGAAGCCGGTGATGAAGACGCCGCGGAGAGGACCTACGAGCAGGCCCTGGATGCCGCCGAAAGGATAACCAACAGCTGGGAGAGGGCCGATGCCCTCTGCCGCCTGGCCAGGGTCGCCGTGGAGGCGGGGTATCCGGAAGATGCCGAAGCGCCCCTGGGCAAGGCCATTGAAGCAGCCGGCTTGACGGAAGAGGACCGCCACGACGAGAAAACGACCAACCTCATCAATATCGCCCGGGTGCAGGCGATGCTCGGAGATGCCGACGCGACAAAGAAGACTTGCAAGGCGGCCCTGGCCGAGGCAAAGAATATAAGGTACGCCTCCATTAGAAACGTCTCCATCAGCAGCATATCGCTGATGCTGGCAAAGGCGAAACTATACGAAGAGGCCGAAAAAGTGATAAAGGAAAACGCGAGTACGCAGTGGGACTGGGGGTACTGGTACATCGCAAGTTCCGCCGTGAAGTTCGGCGATTTGCAGGTGGCCGTTGACGCCGCGGGGAAGATGTCGCCCTGTGATATCAAGGCGGACGCGCTCAAGGATATCGCCCTGGCGTACGCGAAAAAAGGCGAGGCGGACACCGCCCGGAAACTGTTCGCCGAGGCCCTGGAGACCGCGAGACGGATAGACGACGAAAAAGAGAAGCCCGACACGGTCTCCGAAGTAATAGAGGCCTGGCTGGGGGCCGACTCGACGGCCGAGCCGGGGAAAATATACGAATCGCTGAAAGACGAACCCCCGCCGGTAAAATGCCGTTTCTGCATCGGCGTCGCAAAAGCCCTAAAAAGGTAACTGTCACCTTTTTCTCCTTTCCGTCAAAGGCCGTTGGCGGTTTTTCCGATACTCAATTACTCAAGTTGACTGACTTTTTCTGGATGATGGTGGGTGCTTGATTATAATCTGCTGCTTCACAATATCTTACGGTGACAGTCACCAATCTACGATCCGTTCCGACAAGGGCGGAACGGCTCCGTAATTGGTGACAGTCACCGAGGTTAACAAAAAGTCAGTCAACTTGAGTCAATTAGCAATACAGGCTAATAGTCGTGGGGGTGTCGGTATGCAAAAAGCGAGCGCACTGGTCACGGACGGCGCCGGGTTTATCGGGGCGCACGTCGCGGAGCATCTGGTCAAGAGTCGATACGCCGGGGGGCGCCAGCCGTGAAGCCACGCGTCGCACTGATAGTCCTCACCATGAACAATCTCAGCGACACCGCCGTCGCCCTGGAGAGCCTGAGCGCGCTGACATACCCGAACTGCGAGATTATACTCGTTGACAACGGCTCGACCGACGACTCTATCCCAGTGCTTCGGGAGCGCTTTCCGCACGTCACCATAATAGAAAACGGTCGGAACCTGGGTTTCGCCGCCGGCAACAACGCGGGCCTGGAGTTCGCCCGTACGGGCGGCGCGGACTACATGATGCTCCTCAATAACGACATCGAGGTGGAGCCCGATTTTCTCGACATCCTGGTCGAGGCCGTCGAGTCCGACCCGCGCATCGGGATGATAGGCCCGGCCATCTACGACTTCGAGGACCGGCCGAACAACGTCGGGTGGCGCTTCAACCCTCGGTGGGGCTACTCGATTCGCGTGCGCTTCGAGGAGGCCGAAGGGCGCGAGATACTCGACGTCCACACGATATCCGGTTGCGCGGTGATGATACGACGCGCCGTGTATGAGAAGATAGGCGGCCTGGACGAGAGGCTGTTCCTCCTGGTCGAGGACGTGGAGTGGGGGCTGCGCTGCCTGGAGGCGGGCTGGCGCGTGGTTACCGCGACACGCGCGAAATTGTGGCACCTCAACTGCGCCACCATTAGGCGCTTCTCCTCCGGGAGGCTCTACTACGAATACCGCAACAGCCTGATGGTGATGCGCCGCCACGCCCGTTTTCTGAACTGGCTGTCCTTCCTGCCCCACCTTGTGTTTCGCAGATACTTGCCGGACAGGCGCGCCATCAAGCGCGACCGCGCCCTGGCGGGGGATGTCCGCGCGCTCAGGCTGCGCGCGCTCAGGCAGGCATTCGCTGACTTCCTCGCCGGCCGCACGGGCCGCGGCCCCGCCTGGCTCTCCTACTCCAGATGAGAGTGTCACATCCCACATCCTTGCCCTTGCCGATGGGAGCATGTAAGAATCCTGGGCGCTGCCGGCACGGTGACAGTCACCGGTGCGGCCTTTCCAAGATTCTTACATGCTCCCCCTTGCCGATTAAGTGCTTGACTTTGTGACAGGGGCCGATATATTTGCCTGAAGTTCCTTTTGGGAGGGCAACCGCGGGCGATGAGCATGAAAGCGAAGAACCGGAACGCTCTGGATATCGGCAGGGATGTGCTTCGCATCGAGGCGGAGGCGTTGCTCGCCATGATTGAGCGGCTGGACGAGTCGTTCGAGAACGCCGTGGGGGCGATTCTGTCGATACCGGGTAAGGTGATAACGACCGGCCTGGGCAAGTCGGGCATCGTGGCGAGGAAGACAGCCTCCACGCTTGCCAGCACGGGCACGCCGGCATTTTTCCTGCACCCGGTGGAGGCGCTGCACGGTGATTTGGGCATCGTGGCGAAGGGGGATATCCTGCTGGCGATTTCGAACAGCGGCGAGAACGACGAGGTGTTGAACCTCCTGGAGGCGGCGAAGAAGATAGGCGCGAAGTCGCTGTCGTTGACCGGCAATCTCCAATCTACGCTGGCGCGGAATACGGATATTACGCTGGACGTGAGCATTGCCCGCGAGGCGTGCCCCCTGGGGGTGGTGCCCACCGCCAGCACGACCGCGGCGCTGGCCCTGGGCGATGCGCTGGCGATAGCCCTGATGGAGAAGCGCGACTTTGGCAGGGAGGACTTCGCGCTGTTTCATCCGGGCGGACGGCTGGGGCGGCGGCTGTCGCTGCGTGTGCGCGACATCATGCGCACCGGCGAGAAATTGCCGGTCGTGAGCGAGTCCGATGCGCTTGCCGACGCTCTGCGCGAGATGACCGAGCGCGACAACCTGGGTGTGGTGCTGGTGGTGGATGAGGGGGGTGCGCTGACGGGTGTCGTAACCGACGGGGACATCCGCAGGATAGCCCGGCTCGAAGGGACATGGGAGGAGAAGGCCGCCGGTCCGGTGGAGAAATTCATGTCGCGCAATCCGAAGACCGTGGATGCGGATTCGCTGGCGTCGGAGGCGGTGCAGATAATGGAGGTGCGCGGCATAACCTCGCTGGCGATAGTTGACGGAAAGGGAAGGGCGGCGGGGATTGTGCATTTGCATGATATATTGGGCAGGGGGAAGTTTACGATTTAGGGAAATATTCATAAGTCATATAAGACTCATAGGTCCTACAATTCTCAAGTTGACTGACTTTTTCCGGGCAATGCCGGATGTTTGACTATAAGTTTTCATTTTGCCGGGCCTTACGGTGACAGTCACTAATCTACTCAAGTTGACTGACTTTTTCTGGATGATGGTGGGTGCTTGATTATAATCTGCTGTTT
>QNCA01000057.1 GCA_003644325.1 Planctomycetota bacterium | reverse complement strand
TTGTGAAACGGCAGATTATAATCAAGCACCCACCATCATCCAGAAAAAGTCAGTCAACTCGAGCAGATTGGTGAGCGTCACCGTGCCGGGTGTTTCTTTATCCAATCAAAAAGCAATAGGTTTCGTTTGTGGGATGGCGTTGCTTTGTGACTTGCGGGCTCTTATACTTACGGCATGAAGATAGCCGTGGTACCAGGCGCATTCAAGGGCACACTCAGTGCGGCGGAGGCCGCGCGACATATAGCCGCAGGGCTTGCACGGGCCTCCAGGCGCTTTCGCACGACCTGTCTGCCCGCGGCGGACGGCGGCAGGGGCACGGTAGAGGCGGTAGTCCGCGCATGCGGCGGCGGATTCCGCTACGCGCGCGCACACGGCCCGCTCGGCGGAGAGGTCAGGGCTCGCTACGGCGTCATTGAGGGCGGCAGGACGGCCATAATTGAAATGGCGGCGGTCTCCGGAATTTCCCTGTTGAGCAGGGATGAGCGCGATCCTTTCAAGGCAACGACGTACGGAACCGGCGAACTCATCAAGGCGGCGATCCTTCGCGGCGCGGAGAGGATAATAATCGGGGTGGGCGACAGTGCGACTGTTGACGGCGGAGCGGGCATGGCGCAGGCGCTCGGCGCGGGATTGCTGAACGGCCGGGGCGGGCAAATAGCGCCGGGCAATGCGGGCCTGGCAGGATTGAGGCGAATAGACCTCTCGCAGATGCTCCCGCTGGCGCACCCCGACGCGCCCTTGGTTGAAATAGACGTGGCCTGCGACGTGAACAATCCTCTGGTCGGCGAGAGGGGCGCGGCGTATGTCTTTGGCCCGCAAAAGTTCTCCGCGGCTCCTTCACCGGCAAAGGTCAAACGCCTGGACGAGAACCTTCGCCATTTCGCGCAAATCGTAGAGCGGGACACGGGAGTATCGCCGGCGAGGATGAAGATGGCCGGCGCGGCCGGCGGTCTGGCGGGCGGGCTTCGCGCATTCTTGGGCGCGAGACTGTGCGCCGGGTTCAATCTCATCGCGGGCTTGACGGGACTCGAAGAGCGCATCAAGGGTCACGACCTGGTGATTACCGGCGAAGGAAAACTGGACGCCCAGACGGTGTGCGGCAAGGTGCCGGTCGGCGTGGCGGGAATCGCGAAGAGGTTCGGCATACCCGTGGTAGCCATAGGCGGCACGGCGGAAAAGGGCGCGGAGAAGATTCCGGCTCACGGTATCGACGCCTACTTCGTCTGCCGTCCTCCTGCTGAGGGCGCGGATATTCGGGCGGATGCGGGGAAAAGGCTGGCGGAATGCGCACAACAGGTGGGGCGGTTGGTGGCAACTTTTGTGCGTTGAAGAGACCGATTGTCAGTCTTGGAATCCGGCCTCCCCGGCGTTAATCGTCCTTGTGTTCGTCCCACCATTTCTTCCAGTTTTCTATTTTCCTCTCCCATTCCTTGAACGGTTCGTCGTAAATCAGGCGGTAGTCTTTGGGGTCCAGGGTTATATCGTACTCTCGCTTCACGACTTCCAGCATCATCAGGGATGCCCTGTCCTTGTAGAAGGGATAGGTTTCGGATTCGAGGAATCTTGTGAAATGGGGAATGACGTATTTACCCATTTTGCCGAAGGCGTTCATTATCTTCCAGCGACCGTCCGCGTCCTGGGCGAGTTTTTCCAGTTTCTCTTCCAGAACCGGTATGGCGCTTTCCCCCATTTGTCCGACTGCGGAGGATGAAACTTCGAGCAACTCCAGGTCATCGGAACGCATGAGCAGGTCGATAAGCGCCTCGCGCGCCTCATCGCCGCCTATTTTTGCCAGCGCCTCTACGGCCCGCAGGAAGATGGGCGAATCTTCGTCTTTTACCGCTTCCACAAGCAGCGGCACGGCCCCCTCCACTTTCAGTTCACCGAGGCATTCAACCGCCGCCCGCCGAACCTCGGGGATTCTTTCCTTCTTGAATAAAGCGAGCACGTCCTTTCCGGACTCCGTCGCGTGAAAGGCTGCCAGGGCTTTCACGACGGCTATCCGTACCTCGGAGAACTCGTCGCCGACAAGGGCGCGGATTTCCCCGATACTGTCGCGGTCTCCAAGCGCCGCCAGCGCGTCAACGGCTGCCGCGCGGACCTTTGAACTCTCGTCGGACAGCAACCCCCGGACGTGCCCGATTGCGTCCTCACATTCAAGCCGGGCCAGCAGGCGCGTCAGGCCGGTAACGACCTCGACCTCCTTGCTCGCCTTGAGGGCGTCAAGCAATTGCGGTGACGTCTCGGGTTCGGCGACAGCCTCCAGAAACCGGACGGCCGCCTCGCGCACGTGGTAGTTGTCGCTTTTCAGGGCGGCGAGCATCGCAGGCGTGGCCGCCTCGTCGCGCCTGATGAGTTCGCCGAGGGCATGCTCCCGCCGGTAGTAGTACTCGCTGCAAAGTTGCTCGACCAGCGAATCGACCTCCGGCCCTTGCTCCGTGCCGCCCCGTGCCGGGCACGGTGCGCCGGCGCAAACAAGTGCCCATACCACAAAAGCCGCAAGCAGTAAGCATTTCGCCGAGCGTTTCATGACAGGCTTAAGCACACAAGCAAGGTTTTGGGAGCGAACCGAAGTCCCCTGGGTCTGTTTCCCATTTTTATATACGGTGATGAACCTCTCCTGGTTGTTCATTTTCCGGCGGGTGTCTCACCTCGGCGGTTCGATGCGCTCCCGGCCGTTCATGTAGGGACGAAGGACCTCCGGGATCGTCACGGATCCGTCGGCGTTTTGATAGTTTTCGAGGATTGGTATCAGTATTCGAGGCGACGCGATGACGGTATTGTTGAGCGTGTGGACGAACCGGATATTGCCCTCGGAGTCGCGGTAGCGGATGTTGAGCCGGCGTGCCTGGTAGTCGTGGTATCTTGAGGCGCTGTGAGTTTCGCCGTATGAGTTTCGGGAGGGCATCCACGTTTCGATGTCGTATTGCTTGGCGCGGCCCATGCCCAGTTCGCCCACGCACACGGAGACCACCCTGTACGGCAGTCCCAGCCCCTGCACGACTTCCTCCGCGTTTGCCAGGATATACTCGTGCATTCGGGCGGATTCTTCCACGTCGTTCTTGCAGAAGACCACCTGTTCTATCTTCTGGAACTGATGCACGCGATAGACGCCCTTCGTGTCTTTGCCGTAGGTGCCGGCCTCGCGGCGGAAGCAGGAGGAGATGCCGGCATATCTGCGAGGCAGGTCCTTTTCGTCGAGTATTTCGTCGCTGTGGTAGGAGGTTACGGGGACCTCGGACGTGCCGACGAGGTTCAGTTCGTCGCGCTCGCAGCGGTAGGCATCTTCCTCGCCGCCGGGATAGAATGCGGTGCCGACCATGGCGAAGTCGCGCACGAGAATCGGCGCGACCATCGGCACGAATCCCTTGCTCACTATTGTGTCAAGCGCATACTTAAGGGCGGCCCACTCGAGCAATGCGCCGTCGCCCTTCAAGACATACGAGCGCGTCCCGGAGATTTTCACGCCGCGCTTGATGTCGATTATCCCGAGCGATTCGCCCAGTTGCACGTGGTCCAGCGGCTCGAAGTCGAACTCCCGCGGCTCTCCCCACCTCTTCACCTCCAGGTTGTCCTCCTCCGTTTCGCCGTCGGGGGCGTCTCTCGCGGGCATGTTCGGCACGCGCAGCATCATGTCGTTGAACTTTTCCTCGACGCGCCGGAGTTCTTCGGACATGACCTTGTAGCGGTCTGACATCTCTTTCAGGGCGGCGAGCGCCGACTGTTTTTCGTCGCCCTTGAGTTTGCCCAACTCCTTTGAACGCTTCTTCTGCTCGGCACGCAGGGATTCGCCCTGCGTAATGAGACTTCGGCGCCGTTCGTCAAGAGATACAAGTGCATCAAGGTCGAGGTCGTATCCCTTTCGGGCCACCTGCTTCTTCACGTAATCCAGGTTTTCCCTGATGAAACGAATATCAAGCATTTTTTCCTCCCTGTTGTGCTCCTGTCATGCCGAAGGCGTCGTGAAGGACTCTGCCTTCCGCGATTGTGGCGACCACGCGCGCCTCGTCTTCGACGGCCATTTCCAACGGCGTGCGACCGGAGCAACCCTCGACGCTTATGACCGCCATGTCGGCGGACTTCTTCTTTTCCAGCGTTCCGGTCCGTTTCGCGATTCCCAGCGCCTTCGCGCCGTTTATCGTGGCCATCTCCCAGAATATCGCCGGGAACATCTTCCGATGCCTGCGCGCCAGACACTTCACTTCGTCCAGGACGGAAAGCGAATCGTTGCTCGCCAGGCTGTCGGTGCCGAGGGCCACGTTTACCCGTGCGTCGAGCAGCCTGCGCAACGGGTAATCCACGTGCCCGAAAAAGGCGCTGCTGCGCGGGCAGTATATCACATTGCCGCCGGATTCCTTTATCGTTTTGATTTCGTCCTGCGTCAGATAGTTGCAGTGGACCAGGAGGGTCCGTTTGGAAAGGACCCCGAGCGAAGCCAGATATTTCACCGGCGTTGCGCGCGGCGGTTCCCAGTCGTCGAGTGAAACTTCCATGTCACGCAGAAAGGCGGCGATGCTCCCATCGTGACCGTGGAGGAAGGCCGCCTCTTCCGCGGTCTCCGCTGCGTGCAGGGAGAGCGGCAGGTCGCGCTTCCGTGCGAACTCGACGCAGCCTCTCATGAGTTCCGCCGAGACAGTATAAGGCGCGTGCGGCGCAACGCCGATGTTGAGGCCGTTGAATCGCCTCGCCGCTTCATATCGATCGCCGAGAGTGTCCAGCGTATCGGCGGCGCGAAATTTTTCAAGGGCGATCACTTCCAGGAACGCGAAGCATCTCATTCCGGACACGGCAATTTCTTTCAGAGCGGTATCGTCGCCGGCCACGTTTGCCAGCGTGGCGGTGCCGGTCTCAATAGACTCGCGGATGCCGGCGCTTGTGGAAGCAAGAAAGTCATCCCGGGTCATGCGGCGCTTCAACTCCACGACCCTTCGCAGCCAGTCCGCAAACGTTCCCTCGTGAGGAGCGGAGCCGCTCAAGGCCGAGAGTTGGAGATGGGTGTGGGCGTTGACGAAGCCGGGGACGATGGCGCACTCGCCGAAGTCGACAACCCCGCCTGAGCCGGACACGGATGAGGCGGACCCTATGTCCGCAATGCGGCCGCTCTCGACGCGGACGGCGCCGTTTTCAAAGAATTTTTTGGCGCTTTGCACGACATATTTCGCGCGGAACATCATTGCCCTATCCAGGTCCTCCAATCACCGGAGACGCCGCCGCATTTTCTGTAGCGCTCCATGATTCGCGAGCACCCGCAGCGACGCTCCGAGCCCGCCACCGACTCCGCATTGCCGGCGATGATTTTCGGAAACAACGAAACCGCATCCTCGACCTTCTTCCTGTCCTGCGCGGATGCAAGGCCCTCAAAGAGTTCGCCGGCCTTGAAGTCGCCGGGCTTGACGCCTTCGGCGTAGTTCGTCACATAGCAGATTGCGGCGTAGCACATCTCGAGTTCTTTCGCGAGGAAGACCTCCGGAGCAAGAGTCATGCCCACGAGGTGGGCGCCGCATACTTCAAATTTCCGTATCTCGGCCGCGGTTTCCAGGCGCGGCCCTTCGGTGCAGACATAAGTGCCGCCGAATGCGCACTCCGCAAGGCCGGAGATTGCATTGCGCGCATGGTTGCGCAGGTCCGGACAAAAGGTCGGCGATTGCCGAACGAAGCCGATGCCTGCGCCCTCGAAAAATGTGGTCGGGCGGTTTTTCGTCTCATCGATGATATCGTCAATGATGACGAACTGTCCGATGCGGTAGTCCGTGTTTATCGCGCCGGGGCCGGACCATGAGACTATCCTTGTGACGCCGAGGTCGCGCAAGGCGTAGATGTTCGCGCGATAGTTGACGAACGGCGCGGTGACGGAATATCGCTCTTCGCCGTGCCGCGAGAGGAAATAGAACTGCGTTCCCGCTCCCACACTGGCGGAATAAACGGGCTGCGATTGGCCGAACGGAGTTTCTCGCGGGCCGAGACGCTCGCCCTTCATTGCGCCATTTTGAAGCAGGGTGTAGGCCCCGCTGCCGCCGATTACGGCTAACTTGTTTGGATTATCGCCCATGCCCGCCATCTTTCGACCGGGTATTCCAACGCCGGGGTTGGATTCGTGGGATTATATCACATGAATTGAAAAGGCGAATAAAATATCAAGGCCGGGAAATGGAGTCGGCGCGGCGCGTTACGGGAAGTCGCAAGAAGTCGAAGTCGCAAGAGGAGTGCAACAGACAGCCTGCCCCGTTAAGATGAGTTACCGGCAAACCAACACCCGCAGGTCTTCGGAGGCGCGTATTCGGCCGGACAGACCGACACGACCCATACGGCCCGGCTGTCCGCCGTGTGGTTTGGCAACGTGTCGAACATGCCCGCGCCGGGAATCGTGCCTTACGCGATTTGCTGAGCCGAAGCGGCGCTGGAATCCGGCACGAGCGCCGACTTCATCATCCTCTTCGCCCTGGCAAGCCTGGTACGGACGGTAGCCTTGCTGATGTTGAGACGCTTCGCTATTTCAACATACGAAAAGCCGTCCATGTACTTCATGATGACGACGATACGGAGATTTTCCGGCAGTTGGGATATCGCCTTCCAGACGGCGTCGCGATCGCTCTCGTTGAAGTCCCGCAGGCCGGAATCCCCCGCAGACTTGCCCTCGGTGTATTCTGCGATTTTGTCCGAAACGGACGGGGTTCGTTTCTTCCCGCGCAGCCGGTTGAGGGCGGTGTTCACCGCGATTCTGGCGAGCCAGCGTTCCATGAGCGAGTAGTCTTTGACCTCGCCGAGCGATTTGTACGCCTTGACGAAAACATCCTGGGATACTTCCAGGGCCTCGCCGCGGTCGCGGATATATCGGAATGCGATGTTGAAGACGTGATCCGAATACTTATCGACGAAATAGCCATAGGCTTCTTTATCACCGTCCAAGACACGTCCGGCGACGGCCTCATCGCTCAAGCCGTTCTCAACCATATCTCCTCCATGTTATTAAGTGGACTTTTTGGGAAATCAACATTCAAGGCCGTTTCTGGCCACGTTCACCGCTCCGGTTCTCTCCACGATACTGCACGCAAACACCGGCCAGTCGCTAATCTTCGGGCCGTCCGCGGCCCGCCGTCAAACCCCCGAAAGAGTACCAAACAAAAAAATTGCCGGAACAACCCCAAGGTTATTCTGGCAACTCGGTCGCCTATAGAGACACCGCCACCTCTGAGGGAGGGGGGTGCTGCAATAACAACTTGGCTATTAAGGCCCGTAGCTTTCCGTGCCCGATACCATCGGGCCGGCTTTTTCAAAATAACCAACTTCCACTGAATTGTCACGAAACATTATACCACCCCTGGCCCCGGTAGTCAAGGTAAAAAGGCCTGGAGGGAGCATGTAAGAATCTTGGAAGGGCCGCACCGGTGACTGTCGCCATTACCCATTCGGACCCTGACGGGTCCTCAGGGCGAGGACCCGGAACGGGCGGAATCTCGTGAGCCTGCCGAACGAGATTCGTAGATTAGTGACTGTCA
>QNCA01000056.1 GCA_003644325.1 Planctomycetota bacterium | reverse complement strand
TTTCCGATGAGTCGGGAGATGCCGCCTTTTTCTATTTCGTGGCGAGTGACGGCCCGTACGGGCCTCGCGCTATTTTGTTCCCGCTGCCAAAAGTCGACTCTCACCGCCCATACAGGCGGCCCGCCTGCCCGTACCGGGGTAGGGGCCGCGAGGGGGTCAGACGCCGCCCGCCCAGCCTGCCCGCATGGGAGCCGTAAAAGCCTCGGGCTTTACGGCCAGGGTGGTCTGACCCGAGCGATCTATGTCCCCTGAACAGATTACCCCAAAATTTACGCACACCCGCAAATGCCTCGCCCCCTTTTCTGTTGAATATTGCGGCGCGATTTCTTAGATTGTCACTCTAGGACCGACCGCCGGGGCGGTTTGACACAAGTTTTCTCTCGGCGTTCTCGCGCCACGGCGGTTCGACCGTTGCCCTTTGGAGTGGAAGATGAGGATAGCGTTAATTTACGTAATCGATTGCTCGGCTCTGCCGGGCGCGGCGCCGGAACTCATGCGTCCGCCTGCGGAGGTCTATTCCACCGCGGCCCTGCTGCGAAGTTACAAACTTGACGCGGAGGTCGTGGAGATCTGCTCGCGCTCGCGTGAGGAGATGCTCGCCGATACCCGCAAGGTCGCAAAGAAACTCCGCCCGAACCTCGTCGGCCTGGCATGCCGGACGGACAACCGCTTCGACGCGACCGACGCCGCGGAGGTCATCAAAGGAGTCAATCCGGACTGCCGCATACTGCTCAACGGCGCGCACGCTGCGGCCATGTTCCGCCAGATGCTCGGTGAATTCGCGCAGATAGACGGCGTGGTCCTGGGCGAGCCGGAGTCCGCGTACCTCGAGTACGCGCAAAAGATGAACGCGCTCAGCCCCACGGACAACATCCGCGGGATTGTGCAGCGTGATGCGTCCGGAGCGCCTTTGCACGGCGGCCTGCGCAAACCCGTGGCCAACCTGGACTCGCTGCCGTCCCCGGGCAAGTTCGTTGACTACGCGCACGTCCTTACCTCGCGCGGCTGCCCGGAGGGCCGCGCCTACCTGCCCGAGCGCCTCGTGTGGGGAGAGAGGCCGCGCTTCCGCTCGCCCGCGAAGGTCCTGGAAGAACTCTCCCTTCTCAAAAAACGCTACGGGCGCGACGTCGTTTTCTTCTCCGACGAGGACTTCACCATCAGCCGCGAGCACGCGATAGCGATATGCCGGGGCATGGTGGAGCAGGGGCTGAACGTCTCGTTCGACATCAACAGCCACCCCAACCACATGTGCGGGGAGCGGCTGGAGTGGCTGAAGAGGGCGGGGTGCTTCCGCATAACGTACCACGTCGAGAGCGGCGCGGAGAAGGTACTGCGGGCGCTGAACCGCCCGATGGACATCGAGAACGCGGTGGAGATATGCCGTCTCACGCGAAGGCACGGCATCCACGCGCGCTACCGCATAATCCTGGGCGCGCCCGGCGAAACGCGGGAGAGCATCGAGGAGACGAAACGCTTCATCGAGCGCAGCCGCCCGTCCTCCACCTCCGTGCAATCGATGCAGATTTATCCCGGCACGCCGCTGTATGAGAACGCGAAGAAGAAGGGCGGGCTGGACGACGGGATATGGCTGAAGCGCGAAATCCGCAGCCTGCGCTTCTGGCCGCGGGAACTGGAGGGGGACCGGGAGGAAATAGTGCGTGATTTCGTGGAGTTCACGCGGAAACATTCATACCCGTTCACGGAAGAGGAGCGGCGTTACGCCCTCGCCGAGTATCCCGACAGGGCGGACCACTTCAAGCGCGGCCGCGGCAACCTGGAGAAGGGCAACGTCGAGGAGGCGATAGCGGAGTACGAACTCCATGTCTCCGGTGCGCGCAGCGCGGACACGGCGGTGGCGGGGCTTATAGAGTTGGCGAAGTGCTACGTGCTGGTGGGCGCGTACTCCTCGGCGCTGAACAACCTGCGCGCGGCGGACAGGCTGGTTCAGCCGCAACGCTTCACGTATCCAAAGACGGAGCGGGTGCATCCCGTTATCGTGGCGCTGATGGCCGAGTGCTACGCGGCCCTGGGCGAATGGGGGGAGTGTCGCGACGCAACCGAGCGGCTGCTGGCCGCCGTGCCGGAACATCCCTACGGGCGCTTCCTGATGTCGCGCTGCCTGCTGGAAGCCCCCGAGCCGGATCGCGACCGCGCCGCGGAGGAGTGCCGCAAGGCGGTCGAACTGGGCCACAAGGTGCCGGCGGACTACCTCAAGCGGCTCGGCCTTGCCGAAGCGCCGTAGCGCCGAAGCGCCCGAGCCATCCGGGCGGAAACCGCAAACATACGGGAAACCGTGGCGTATAAGCAAGGCGGATGCAGGACGTGCCCGGACGACTTTCAAAGGAGGCCTCACGTGCGCAGATTCATATCACTTATCCTCGCGATGTGTCTCATCACGTTTAGTTTCGTCGATTCAAGGGTTCCTCTGTCCGGAGCGGAAGAGGAGGCCGGCGCGGTGGACGTGGTTAGAACGGTTGCGAACGAGCGGCTGACCGGGCGGATACTGTTCATCACTGAAGACGGCCGCGTCGGATTAAAGTTGGGTGACGGCGAGACCGTCACCGAACTGGACCTGGCGTCGATTCACGGCATCCGTCTGAACACGCAGCGGAAACTGCCGGAGCGCTATTTCAAATACGGCGCGATATTCCATCTGTCGGACGGGACGCGCATAACCGGCAAGGTCGAGAAATGGGGCGAAGACTTTGTCACGATAAGGAACGAGTACTGCCGGGCCGTCATCGACAGGCGCGGGATAATAAGCATTGCGTTCGGCGAGAAGGACGTGACGGCGCCGCACAATACCGGCGAATCCGACATCATCGTGCTGAACGACAAGCCCGACGTAAAACTGGAGTGCAAGATAATCTCCCTGGAGGGTTGGCATGTCACGTACAAGGTGGACGGGTCGGAACACAGGCTGGCATGCATCGACGTTCGGTCGATAGCGCCGGCGGGGTCCGATGAGCCGGTCGGGAAGAGCGAGAAGGGCGGCTGGTACGCCTGCGTCCGCCTGGATAACCGCGACCGTGTGCCGGGGACGATAACGGGGATGGACGAAAATACGCTGACGCTGCTGACCCGGTACGCCGGCGTGGTGTCGCTGAAGAGGAAACTGCTTGACAGGGTGATCTTCTTAGATTCACTTTCCTTTTCCAGCGGCCGCTATCTGGTCACTGACTACAACGGGAACCGCGTGATACTGTTCAACAACGAGGGCAAAAGGATATGGGAGTACACGGGCTGCCGCGGCCCATGGGACGCGGTATGGCTGCCGGACGGCAAGATACTGGTTTCCTCCTGCGATGACGGCAGCCTGACAGTGCTCAGCGAAGACGGCAAACTGATAAGGCAATTCCGGCCCGGGCTGCGCAGTCCACGGGGCCTCGTCGTGCTTGATAACGGCGACTATCTCGTGGCCGAGTACGCCGGCGCTTGCCTGACGGAAGTAACGCCGGACGGCAAAATCAAGGAGAGGTATTTCAGCGGAGATGTGCAGGGCCCGATGGCGCTGCGCATGACGCAGAACGGGAATTTCATAGTGGCCGAACGCAGAGCGAGACGTGTCACCATACGCTCGCTGAAAACCAGGCAGACGATCTGGTCGAAGGACGGTTTGAACAACGTCTACGGCGCTCAGCAACTCGGCAATGGCTACGTCGCCGCAGTCTTTTACGGACTGTCCCCTGCTGTCCGGGTATACGACGCAAAGGGAAAAGAGCGTTGGAGCATGAATACGCGAGGCGTCGTTTACGACGTGGGCGTCACCGCCGCCGGCGATGCAATAATACCGGTCCTCAAGACGGTCGGGGGCAAGAACATCATCGTGTTGACCGAATGTTCCTGTGATGACGGCAAGGTTCTGCGCGAGGTTCCCCTTGAGGGCATGGTCTCGCGCATGGCCTCGCTGGTGCAGGACTGATCAAAGCAGGTACCTGCTCCGCCGCCTGAGCATGAGGGACGGGTCGGCCAGGACGGCGTCGATTCGGGCCAGCATGGACTCCCTGTCCTTCGGCAGGTTGCCCGCCAGTGCGACAAGGTTGGACACGTGATTGCTCCGTATCACGCAGTTTTTCACATCCAGTTTCTCGATAACTTCGCGCAGTTCCCGAACTACTTCAATCCTGCTCAACTCTTTGAATTTTCCTTCTTCCCGGTGCTTCCACAGTGTCGTTCCAGGCAGGACAACGACTGTGAGGAAACTTGCGAAGCGGGGGTTCATCTCGTTGAGCGCTGCGGCGGAGTCGCGCGCATGTTCGCGTGTCAAATCTTTGCCGCCCAGACCCAGCAATGTCATCACCGACATTTTGATGCCCGCCCGCTGCGCCTTCAGCACGGCGTCAACCGCCTGCCGCGCGGTGTTGCCCTTCTTTGCGCGCCTCAAGACTTCCTCGTTGCCGCTCTCGAGGCCCAGGTAGGCGATTTTCAACTTCTTCTCCCGCAGCAGGCGAAGTTCCTCCTCGCTCTTATTCAGAATGTTTGTCGCGTTCGCGTACGTCCCGACGCGCTGCAGTGAGGGGAAGCATTCGTTAATTTTATCGAGGATTGCGACGAGGTCTTCCGTCGGCAGGACCAGCGCGTCGCCGTCGCAGAGGAACACGCGCCTCACTTCACCGAACCGCCCGCGCGCCCATTCTATCTCCGCCAGCGCCTCCTCCAGGGGCTTCACGCGGAAGGGCTTGGTCAGGTATGTGCCGCAGAACGTGCACTTGTTGTGCGAGCAGCCCAGCGTCACCTGCAAGAGGAGGCTGCGCGCCTCGCTCGGCGGCCTTATTACTGGTTCGACGTATTCAATCATATAGTCGGTAGTTACTCAAGTTGACTGACTTTTTCTGGATGATGGTGGGTGCTTGATTATAATCTGCTGTTTTACAACACCTTACGGTGACAGTCACCAATCTACGATCCGTTCCGACAAGGTCGGAACGGCTCCGTAATTGGTGACAGTCACCGATGTTAACAAAAACTCAGTCAACTTGAGTAGTTAGTAGTCGGTAGTCGGTAGTCGGCAGTCAGACGCCGGCTCGTTTCTTCCACTCGGCGGCGCGGGCCTTGACGGCGTCCAGGTGGTCGAGGCTCATGCGAATCATGCCCATGCGCGGTTTGTCCTTGACGCGGCCGTGGCAGTCGCTGCCGCCGGTTACGATAAGGCCGTGCTCCCTGCATGCCGACAGGAGGTAATCGCTGACCTCGGGCGACTGGCGCGGATGATAGACCTCCAGGCCGTCGATGCCGAAATCCACCAGGGCCTTAATCCGTCCGCGCGGCATCTCCTTCACCATGAAACCCATTGGGTGCGCAAGTATGGCCGTCCCGCCCGCGCCGTGGACGACCTCGATTGCGCGCTTCACCGTCAGCGGTTCGACGCCGCCCACCGTGTAAGGTATCACGTATCCGGGCGCGTCGGCGTCGAAGAACTTCGGATAGCCTTCCTCGAAACTTTCCGCGTAGCCGCGCCGTATCATCTCCCACACGATGTCGCCCCGGTCAATCTCGCCGCCTTTCCTTTCGGCCATATCCGGCGGCACGTCGTAGCCCAGTGCGCGGAGTCGTTCGATTGCTTTCCCGATGCGGGCCTTGCGCTCGGTGATGCAGTTCACGAGGGTCTGCCGGAACGTCGGACGGCTGCCGTCCATGTAATATCCGAGAAGGTGGTGCTCTTCGCGGTCCCAGACCGTGGTGAACTCGATGCCGGCCACGAACTCTATTCCGGCCTTCTTCGCGGCCTCTTTGGCCTCGGAGTGGCCCGCAGTGGTGTCGTGGTCGCACAGGCCCACCGCATCCAGGCCTATGCCCTTTGCGTACTCGACCACCTCCGCCGGGCTGAAAGAGCCGTCGGACCGATTGCTGTGGGTGTGAAAATCTACTCCGCCCTTCGTTACGAGCATTTTTTGCGACCCTTAATAACTCAAGTTGACTGAGTTTTTGTTAACCTCGGTGACTGTCACCGCTACGGAGCGCAGCCCCCCCCCGACCTGTCGGGGGGCCGGCTCGTAGATGGTAACCGTCGCCTTTCATGCGTCCGTTACTTGTTCCGCCTTCCGCCGGACAAGCGCCTTGTTCACTTTGACCCTCACTGAAAGAACCTTTGCAGCGCGCGGAGCAGACCGTTTTCGTCGTTGCTTACGGTCACGTAGTCCGCGACCGCCTTCAGTTCCGGCACGGCATTGCCCATGGCTATGCCCAGGCCCGCCTTGCGGACCATCTCAACGTCGTTGTAGTTGTCGCCTATCGCGGCGATTCCCTCCCGTGGTATGCCGTGCATTCCGGCAAGCATCGATAGCGCGTTCCATTTTGACACGGACCCTTCGAAGACCTCCAGTATGCTGTTTTCTTCTATTATCCGTTTTGCCACGTGATAATGCACCTTGTCCCCGAGCGCGGCGGAGACGGCCTCCCCGACGTTTGCGAGTTCGTCGAAATCCCCCCAGGAGCAGACCGCGAATATCCTGTCGGACTCGAACTCTTCGAGGTCATCGACCAGGCGCACATATTCGCCGTGCCGGGCCAGGTATTTTTCTTCGATGGTTTCGCGGGCGGCGCGGGTGGAGACCATGTCGATGCCCGCGTCGTATTCGTCTATCCACATGATGGGGTGTCGTTCCCGGGCCTTCATGACGGCGACGACGGTCCGGGCGAGGTCCGGCGGCAGATAGCGCCGGAAGATGGTTGTGTGGTCGAGCGGGTTTCTGACGAGCGCGCCGCTGTGAAGCACCATGGGCGAGCGCACGCCGACCTCCCGCAAGATGGGCAGGGTCACCCGGTATCGGCGGCCCGTGCACAGCGCCACCATGACGCCGCGTTCCTCCAGTTTCCGCAGGTACGGCGGCACTTCCGGCGGCACCGTGCGCTCGCTGGTATGCAGCGTGCCGTCCACGTCTATCGCCACGAGGCGGTAAGGCGACAAGGTAATCTCTCCGGGAAAAAGAATGCAATCGAGTTCAAAAACAGGAATGAGGGATAGGATACCGGACTACCCCGGAAAAGAAAAGCATTATCCGGGCGGGCCTGCAAGAGTCCCGCGTGGCCGCGGCGACCCGTACGGGCAGGCTGGGTCAGACCCAATTACGGAATCTATGTCCGCAAGGACAAAGATTCGTAGATTGTGGTCTGACCCTGGCGGATTCTATTTGCCTCCTCATTTGTGGGAAGTTGCACTAAGCCGGAAAAATCTCAACCCATCTTCCTGCGAAGGATGCCCGCGCCGAGCGCAAGACCCGCGCCGATGATGAGAATTATCGTCGTCGGCTCGGGCACCAGACCGATGTCCAGCGCGTTCAGGTCGTAGATGTCGGTGAGGCCGATGCTGCCCCACAGCGTGGCGCCGGCCGTCGTGCCGATGCTCTCGCCGAAGAAGATGCCCGTCGCCGGGTCGAACCAGGTCGTCACCTCACAGTTGTGGTAGAGGAATATGGTCTCCCCGCTGAAGTACTCGCCATCAAAGTATGTAGAGGCCGCTTCTTCTATGGAGGTATAATACTCACCCCACTGCGGCATCCTGTAGAACCGCCCGTCATCGACGAGCGAGAAGAGGATATAGTCCTCCTCTTCGTCAT
>QNCA01000055.1 GCA_003644325.1 Planctomycetota bacterium | reverse complement strand
GTCCAAACGAGGGGGGTGTCGTATCATTGGTAAATGTCCACACCCCGACGGACCTACGTACAGCCAACCCGCCGCACTCCCCGTACAAGCAACGGTGACAGCCACTAATCTACGAATCTCGTTCGGCAGGCTCGCGAGATTCCGCCCGTTCCGGGTCCTCGCCCTGAGGACCCGTCAGGGTCCGAACGGGTAATCAGTGACAGTCACCGTGGTTAGCAAAGGTCAGTCAACTTGAGTATCTTTGCGTTTGACTTTGCTCCGTGAAGCGCTATAATTTTTTGGGAATTGTGGAGAGGTGGCTGAGCGGTCGAAAGCGGCAGATTGCTAATCTGTTGAGGGGGTGTCAAACCTCCTCCCCGGGTTCGAATCCCGGCCTCTCCGCCAGAAGTGAGCGCGCGGGCTTACGCCTGATCCCCCGTTTGCCGGGCACACCTGAACCCATTTCGGAGAAAAGGAATGGACGGCCTGTTTAAGCAAGACGTAGTCTTGGTCAGGGAACGTGTCGGCTACTTTAAGGCCGCCAACGCCTACGACCTGTTCGACGAGCAGGGGCAGAAGACAGGCGAGGTGCTGGAGGACGTGCCGGGCTTCTTCAAGAAGGTGCTGAAGTTTACGAAATGGAAAACGATGCTGCCGTTTACGGTCAATTTTCTTGACGCCGCCGGCAACAGGCTGCTGACCATCAAGAGGCCCTTCACCTTTTTCCGGTCGAATATCTCCGTTTATGACCATGACGGCAGACCGCTGGGGATGTATCGGCAGAGGTTCAAACTCCTCAAGCCGGAGTTTCACCTGATAGACGCTTCAGGTAACCAGTTTGCCACGCTTAAGGGCGACTGGAAGGGGTGGAATTTCACGCTGGAAGATTCCTCCGGAGTGGAACTGGCGAAGGTCACAAAGAAGTGGGCCGGCATCGCCAAGGAGATGTTCACATCCGCCGACAACTACGTCATCAGCATATCAAAGCCGGACATGTCCGATGACATGCGGAAACTGATCTTTGCCGCAGGCATAGGAATAGACATGTCTCTCAAGGAGGGGGGCAGGTAGGCAATGCCGCGAAGGCCCAAAGACGAGAACATAGACGAGTTCCTCTCTCGCGTCAGGCGGCGCTTTGGGGGCCGCCTGAAGCAGGCTGTCCTCTTCGGCTCCCGCGCGAGGGGCGATTACACTGAGGAATCGGACTACGATTTCATACTCGTGTTCGACGGTAAGATCGACGGAATCAAGGCCGCGGTCTCAGATATTGCTCTGGATATAATGATAGACAAAGGTATATGCATCTCAACATTTCTCTATGACGAGGACGAACTGCAAGAGAGCCGTTGCGAGCCATTCCTGATAAACGCACGCCGTGAAGGTATATCTCTGTGAGCGTCGGAGACGACAAGAAGAGAGACGAAATCAGGCGAATGATTGCGAAGGGGAAACGCGTGCTTGATAGCGCACGCAATATGTTTGCCGACGGTGACTTCGAAGGGGCATGCTCGCGTGCGTATTATGCAGTTTTTCATCTTATGCAGGCGGCTCTCTTCGAGAGAGATATGGTCTTTTCGAAACATTCAGGCGTAACGGGGACATTCTTCAAGGAATTTGTCAAATCAGGGACATTTCCAAGAGAATATGCGAAAATAATCAAGAGACTTCAGGAAAACAGAGAAGTGGGAGATTATTCGTATCACAAAGAGATACCAAAAGAGGTGGCGAAGGAAGACGTAATAGACGCGGAAACGGTAGTGAATGCAATAACCGATTACCTTGTGAGGCGGGGTTTTTGAAAAACATGAATTCTCAAAGGACAGCGAAGTTCGCATTGCTGGCGGCGACCGTGGTGGTGCTTGCGGTCTGTTCCGGCTGCATGAAAAAGTATATCAACAGGGAATACGGCGTGGAGCGGTTCATAACCGTTAAATCCGACCCGCCCGGTGCGCGCCTGCTCGTGGACAACGAAGAGGTGGGCACAACTCCCCAAACCCTGGGTTTCGTGCACTACGGCACTCGCCGCATTACCGTCATTGCCGACGGCTACAGGACCATCTCCACCCTGGAGCGCATCAGCCCGCCCTGGTACCAGTACTTTCCGCTCGATTTGCTGTTCGAACTGGTCCTGCCCGTAAAGATGGAAGACCACCACAGGTTCCTTTTCAAACTCGAACCTGAGCCCCAGACGGACGCGCGGGAGTTCATCAGGCAGGCCGAAGAATTTCGTGACAAGGAACGCGAAGGGCCGTAGATGCGGTTTTGAAAGGAATTTTTCCACGCCTCCTGTTTTCATTTCAATCCGACAAGGATTATGTCAGTGTTTCACGGCTTCGAAGGCAAGCGCGTTACGGTAATGGGGCTGGGGCTGTTCGGGGGAGGGGCGGCGATAACGCGCTTTCTCGCGCGCGGCGGCGCACGGGTCACCGTTACCGACCTCAAGGACGAGGAGAAACTCTCGGCTTCTGTTGAGAAACTTCGCGACGTCGAGGTGCGCTTCGTCCTCGGCCGCCACGTCGAGTCGGACTTCACGGACGCCGACATCCTCATCGTCAATCCCGCCGTGCCGCGGAACTCGCCGTACCTGCAACTCGCGCGGGAACACGGCGTGACCTTTGAAACGGAAACCAATCTCTTCTTCAAACTCTGTCCCGCGCCCATCATCGGCGTCACCGGCTCCAACGGCAAGACCACCACGACCTCGCTCCTCGGCGCGATGCTCCGGGACCTCGGCGTGCGCGTGTACGTGGGCGGCAATATCGGCGTCCCGCTCATCGAACACGTCGAAGAGATGACGGAGGACGACCTGGTCGTGCTGGAATTGAGCAGTTTCCAACTGGAAGACCTGCACGCAATCGAGCGCAGCCCGCACATCGCGGTCGTCACCAACATCTCGCCCAACCATCTGGACCGGCACGGCACGATGGAGAACTACATAGCGGCGAAGCGGGCGATAGTCGATTTCCAGCGTGACGGCGACATCTTCGTGGCAAACGCTCGCGATGAGCGCCTGGCGTCCTGGGCCGGCGCTTCAAACGCGCGCGTGCTGCGCTTTTCCTCCCAAGACAGGGTACATGACGGGACATACCTGGACGGCTCCGCGCTGCGTTTCGAGATGGACGGTGACAGTGGCGAGATATGCGATAGAGGGGAGATACTGCTGCCCGGCATTTTCAACGTGGAGAACTATCTGGCGGCCTCGGCGGCGGCCCTGGCGCTGGGCGTGAGGACCGAGGCCATCCGCCGCATAGCGCGCACGTTCCGCGGCGTCGCACACAGGCTGGAGTTGTTCCTCGAAGAAAACGGCGTGCGCTACTACAACGACTCCATCGCCACGACGCCCGAATCGACCATCGCCGCGCTCGACGCGCTCGAGGGACCCATCGTTCTCATCGCAGGAGGTTATGACAAGAAGGCGCCGCTGCGCCAACTGGCGCGCAAGGTGATAGTACGATGCAAGGCCGTCGTTCTGATAGGTGTAACCGGTCCCCGGATAGCCGCGGAACTGCGCAGATGCGAAAACGCCGGGGCATTGCAAGTGTGCGAAGAAGGAACGGATTTCGAGGCGGCGGTCGGGCGCGCGATTTCACTGGCCGAACCGGGCGGCTGCGTGCTGCTCAGCCCGGCAACGGCATCCTACGACATGTTTGCCAACTTCGAGGAGCGCGGCGACGCTTTCAAGGACCTGGTCCGCTCCCTGACATCCCCGGCGGCAAATCAATAGACGTTGCTCTCTCAGAAACAGGGCTTTCAGCCCCCTCTTACCCGGTTTCAAGTCTGGCGGGCCGGGTTTCGGTCAGAATACTTCGGGGAGTATTTTTCGCGTCTTTTCCATGAGATATTCCGCCGCTTCCTCGGATGTCTGAAACTTCATGGCCCTGCGGGCAATCCTTTTTGCGTCCTTTGTGTCGATGGAGCGGATGACCTGTTTGATTTCGGGTATCGCCGTGGGGGCGGTGCTGAGGTTCTTGAGGCCGAGACCGACGAGGAGAATCGTGAAGGCTATATCGCCGCTCATTTCCCCGCACATGGCGACATCCACACCGGCCTTTTGCCCGGCCCTGACCACCGTGTTGATAAGACGCAGAACGGCCGGATGGGTGGCCTTGTACAGGGAAGCCACCCGTTCGTTACCACGGTCCACGGCCAGGGCGTACTGGATAAGGTCGTTGGTGCCTATGGAAAAGAAGTCGACCTCCGGCGCCAGGAGGTCGGCGATAAGCGCTGCGGAGGGGGTTTCTATCATGACGCCGACCTTGAGATTCCTGTTATATGGTATGCCTTTTTTGTCCAGTTCCTCTCTGGCATCCGCCAGTACGAGTTTCGCCTGGCGCAACTCCTCGAGGGAGGAGATCATGGGGAACATCAGTCGCAGGTTGTCCCCCAGTGCGGACGCGCGAAGGATGGCGCGGAGTTGCACCTTGAACATGTCGGGATCTTCCAGGCACAATCTTATGGAACGGCACCCCAGGAAGGGGTTGCTTTCAGGGACATGGTCGAGAGAATCCGCTCCGAGCAACTTATCTGCGCCTATGTCCATGGTGCGTATGACCAGTTCTTCGCCGGCCACCGCTTCCAGGGCTTTCTTGTATGTTTCGTAGTGTGTCTCTTCATCGAGTTTCCGCGGGTCTTCGGCATAGAGGAACTCGGTGCGATACAGGCCTATGCCCGAGGCCCCGTTTTCGACGGCGTTCTTTATCTCCCAGGGGAACTCCACATTGGCAAGCAACCTGATCCTCACCCCGTCGGTTGTCTTTGCGGAGAGACGCCGGTACTTGATGAGGCTCCGGCTGAAGTCACGGTACTTGCTCTCTGCGTTCCGGTACCCGTCCAGGGCGCTCTCGTCCGGTTCCACGACGACGATGCCGCGGTTGCCGTCGATGGCGACGATCTGGCCTCCGGACACGTCGATACTGATGGTTTCCAGTCCTACCACCGTGGGTATCCCCAGGGCACGCGCCACGATGGCGGTGTGCGAGGTGCGCCCACCCGCGTCAAGCGCGATGCCGAGCACTTTCTTCCTGTCAAGGGTCGCCATCTGCGAAGGGGTGAGATTGTGGGCGACGAGCACCACCTCTTCGGTCAGGTGGCTCAGGTCCTCGCGCTGCTTGCCGAGCAGGGTGCGCTGAAGGCGCTTCTGAATGTCAAAGAGGTCCACCACGCGCTCGGAAAAGAAGGCGTCTCTGACGGCCTTCATGCTCTTGCTGTACTTCCGGAATACCCTGGAGACGGCAAACTCGGCCGTGAAGCCGTTATCCCTGATCTGTCCCGTTACCTCTTCGTGCATGTGGCCGTCCAGGAGCATCCGCAGGTGGGCTTCAAAGATGGGAACCACTTCGGTGCCGGTCTTGTGGAGTACTTCCTTTTTGAGGCCGATTAGTTCCGCTTCGGCTGCTTTCACGGCCTGCCGGAACCTTTCGATCTCGCCTTCTATCTCCCTGTCCGCGACAAAGCGTCGCGGAATGCGATAGTCCTCGCTGTCAAGCACGAATGCCTGCCTGACCACAATGCCCGGGCTGACCGGTATGCCTCGTCTGATTTCCATCGTTTAACTTCGCCGAGTCCCGAGACGCTCGCCGGCATCATAACTCAGGAGACGGGTCTCTCGTTTCGAAAAGCGCACAATCAGGATTAACTGGAGCGAGGGGTCTGTGCCCTATTCTTCGCCGAATTTTGAGACGATGAGCGCCTCGATTGCGTCCATGGCTTCTCGGGCGTCGGCGCCTCTGGTAATGAAATTCAACACTGTACCCTTGGCGGCGGCCAGCGTGAGCACCGACATCATGCTCTTGCCGTTCACCTCGCGTCCATCGGCCTCAATCGTAACGTCACATTCAAACCGGTTGGCCGTGTCCACGAGTTTCACAGCCGGTCTTGCATGAAGGCCTTCCTCGTTTTCCAGTTTTAGTTGTTTGACGATTTCCATAAGTCACGTACAAATCCATCCCCGAAGATTCGCCCGCGGAACCGGCTTCAGCGTTCCGTGCGGTCTTTAAGAATTCGCATTACGGTCCGTGCGAGTTTTTCGGGGTCATGCCTGGCATAAGCGTCGGCGCCGATAAGGTCTTCTATCACCAAACATGCCTTCCAACGCTCCAGGCGGTCCGGATCCAGGGGCACGGGCCCGGCGCCCTCTTCGGCGTACCTTGCAAGCACCGCCTGCGAAGGATTGCGGCTGTTCAACACTATATAATCAAAAATGTCTTCTGCCGTGTTGTCGTATATCGCCTGCACATGGTCTGCCGCGCTGAAGCCGTCGGTCTCGCCGGGTTGCGTCATGATATTGCAGACATATATTTCCTTCGCTGGCGAGGCCGCTATCTCTTCCACCATACCCTCGTTGAGCATGGGCGGCAGGATGCTGGTGAACAGGCTGCCCGGCCCGAAGAGAAGGATGTCGGCCCGCCGTACCGCCTCCAGCGCCTGCGGCGTGGGACGGCCCGGGGACGGGCGCAGGTTCAACCTGCGGATTCTCTTGCCGCTTTTTGATATCCGGGTCTCTCCGGTTGTCTTTGAATCGTCGTCATGAACGGCCTCCAGCGAGACCTTGTCCAGCGTCGCGGGCAGGACCCTGCCCCTCACCGAAAGTATCTTGTTCGCCAGCTGAATCGCCTTGCCAAAGTCACCTGTAACCTCGGCAAGGGCGGTGATGAATATGTTTCCGAAAGAATGGCCGCCCAACTCGGAGTTCTCGAACCTGTAGCGAAAGAGTTCCGCCATCAAGGACTCTTCGTCGGCCAGCGCCACCAGACAGTTTCGCATATCGCCCGGCGGCGGCATGTCAAACTCTTTTCTGAGTATGCCCGAACTGCCTCCGTCGTCCGATACTGCAACAATAGCGGTGATGTTACTGGTGAAGGCTTTAATGCCCTTGAGAAGGGAATGCAGGCCTGTCCCCCCTCCGAACGCCGCGATCGCCGCACCCTCTGCGGCGGATTCCTGCCGTGGTGGACGCTGATCACCCCTCATTGTCGTATTCACTTACCAGGTCGTTTATCTCGCGGGTGGTCCGGGCCGCCTTCAGGAATCTCAGCCAGTTGGTATTCCGGCAAAGGTGTACTATCCTGCCCAAGACCGCGCGCCTTTCCTGGTCCAGATGCGGAGGATATACTACCAGCACAAACACGCGGACCTTTTCGCCGGTGACACAGTTGAAGTCTATACCATTCTCCGAACGCGCTATCATCATTACCGTTTTGTTCAGGCCGTCAAGAGAGCAGTGGGGAATCGCACACCCTTGGCCTATGCCCGTACTGCCTTGCTTTTCTCTTTCCGCCAGCGCTTTGACCAGCCCTTTTGCCTGGCCCTGTTCAATCCGTTTCGCCTTCACAAGCGCGGCGGTCATCTCCTCCAGCGCCTCCAGAGCCTCGGTCGCTTCAAGCGCGACCCTCGTCGCCCTCTTTGCAAGAAAATCTGATAGTGAAACCTCAGTCGAGCGCTTCTCGTCCAATTGGACCTCCGGGCTGATAAGACGGTATCGCAACATCTCCGGCCGGGGATTCTTCCGCAACAGCCGAGATTTTATTACTCAAGTTGACTGACTTTTTCCGGGCAATGCCGGATGTTTGACTATAAGTTTCCATTTTGCCGGGCCTTACGGTGACAATCACTAATCTACTCAAGTTGACTGACTTTTTGTTAACCTCGGTGACTGTCACCAATTACGGAGCCGTTCCGCCCTTGTCGGAACGGATCGTAGATTGGTGACTGTCACCGTAAGG
>QNCA01000054.1 GCA_003644325.1 Planctomycetota bacterium | reverse complement strand
GAGCGAGGATTCCGAAATGCCGAAAAGGCGCAGAACCTTCGTTCGGATATGTCTCGCGGGGGGCAGGCGTTTCCGTAGCAGGGGCAGTACGCCCTCGCGGAGCATGTGGCGCATTTCCCGCGGGACGCCGGGCATGCAGATGATGAGCGCGCCGCCGCACTCTATCGCGAGGCCCGGAGCCGTGCCGTAATTGTTGGGGATAATCTCCGCGCCTTCGGGGAACATCGCCTGCCTCCGGCTGCTCTGCGGCATCGCGCGGCCGTATTTGGCGGCGTACCTCTCTCGAATGGCCCGGAGCGAGGCATCGTCGAGTTTCAACTGCCTGCCGCAGACCCGGGCCACGGCCTCGCGCGTGACGTCGTCGCGGGTCGGGCCGAGCCCGCCGGTGCAGATGCAGACGTCGCACCGCTGCATCATGCCGCGGAGCAGGGCGGTCACCTCGGCCGGTTCGTCGCCGACGGCATGGCATGACGCGACGCGCCGGCCCGCCTCGCCCAGCGCCGCGGCTATCTCCGCGGCGTTCGTGTCCGCCGTGCTGCCGTCAACCAGTTCGGCGCCTATCGAAAGCACTTCTATTCTAGGTTCGGTCATTTCGGTGCCCGGGGTTCAGAAGTAATGGCTTGCCCCGGCCTGCCCCCGACTTGTCGGGGGCCTGTATGAGTCGGGGGACAAAGGAACAGGGAAAGAGGTTACCCTCCAATGGGGTCGTTTACAAGTCCTTGCCCCGTTTTCGGGCGAAAAGTTTCAGGGCGGGAAGGCGGGGGCGCATTTTTCGGAGAAGGATAAATTTCCTTAAAATTTGCGGGTGTTTCTTCCGATAAGATTGCGGTAGCAGATACAAATCAGCCTATGCATATCCTGGAATTCCCCGTGAGCGTTTAACGCAGACACGCTAGCCGGGGCCATCAACTCGCCTATCGTTCATCGGATTCGTGCATCATTTTCGGCCGTGAGATTGTAAGTCGGCCGGGCGTTTCACACAATAAGCCGAACGGGAACACGGGGGGAAGCCGCGGCCATTTTCACCTCCGCCGTTTGAACCGGCGCCAAAGCCCGTAGTCATGGGGGAGCGAAATGTTTGCAAGAAAAGACAAGAACATTCTGGGTTTGGACGTAGGTTCGCGTGACGTAAAGGCAGTGGAACTGGAACGAACAGGCGGCGCTTACAGCATAACCCAGGTGGCATCGAGACCGCTGATAGGCGAGGACGCCAAGGCCCAAACGCTCCGCCAGATGATGCATGAGGTGAATTTCAAGACCAACAGGGTGGTAACCGCGGTAAGCGGCAGGTCCGTCATAGTGCGCTACATTACCATGCAGTTGATGAACGACAGCGACCTGCGCACGGCGATTCACTACGAGGCGGATAAATACATCCCATTCGGCATGGACGAGGTAGTAATCGACTGCACCAGGCTGCCCATCGAAAATGACGCCCACACCGCTCCCAACGAAATGAAGATACTGCTGGTGGCCGTCAAGCGCCAGGTCATCGAGGAGCACCTGGCGTTCCTGCGAGACGCGGACCTGCAGCCGATGATAATAGACGTGGATTCATTTGCGCTGGGCAACGCGTTCGAGATCGCCGGCAAGTTCAATCCCAAGGTGGAAGAACCCGCGATGGTGGCGCTGGTGGATATCGGGGCGTTGAAGACGAACATCAGCATAGTGAAGGGCAGCGCTTCTTACTTCACGCGCGAGGTGTATCTGGGCGGCAATAACCTGACCGAGGCCATATCCCAGCGCCGGGGCGTGGACAACTATGAGGCCGAAGCCCTGAAGATCGACCCGAACACCACCTGGGAAGAGATCGGCGAGGAGGCGCACATGGCGCTGGACGACCTGGGCAACGAGATACAGTTATCGCTGGATTATTTTGAGAACCAGTTCGAGACGGAAGTGAGCGAGGTGCTGTTGAGTGGCGGCACCTCGATGCTCCCTGGTCTGGCCGAGGCGCTCGGCGCGACCTTTCAGAAGCCCACGCGCCTCTGGAACCCCCTGGCGACCGTGCCCGTGGCCAATCCCGCCATCCCCCCGGAATACATTCAGAACGTCGGCCCGCAGATGGCCGTGGCGCTGGGGCTGGCGTCGCGCCTGAGAAAGGAAGCGAAGAAATGATAGCCATAAACCTGATACCGGTGGAACTGCGCAAAATCGACGCCACGCCGCTGCCGCGCAGACTGATGATCTTCGGCGCCGTCGCCCTTAACGCCGTGGCCCTGGTGGTGGCGCTGACCTATTTCCTGGCAAACATCCCCGCGCTTCAGTCAAAGAAGGAAAGCGTGAAAAACCAGGTATACCAGGCGACCACCATCAATAAGGTGGAGCAGCGCTATAACGCCCTGATAACCCAGAAGCGGGATTTCGAACAGCGCCGCAATACCATCGAACAGATAGAAAAGGCGCGTGTGATATGGGCCAGGAAACTCGACCAGTTGTGGGACCTGGTCCCGGAGGACATGTGGCTGAGCGACATCCGCCTGGAAGAACCGCCCAAGTCGAAGAGCCGCCGCGGCCAGCCCGAGGAAGCCCCCAAGGGGCACACATTCGTCATCGAGGGATATACCGCCGGGCCGGACGTTACCAAGGTCTCAACCTTCATCCAGGCGCTTAAGCGGAAAAGCGCCGAGGGTTCTTATTTCTTCGAGGATTTCGAGCGCATCGAACTGGTGAAACTGGATCTCGAGGAAGAGGAATTCGCCGACTATGAAGAAGGTGTGGCGGTGAAGTTCACGTTGAGACTTTACATGATTCCCCGCCGGATTGAACTGCAATCGGCCGCCGCATCCGCGGCAGGGCAGCCGCGGCAATGAAGCCGCAACGACTGCTTACGGACCGGCATAGCATAGGAGACATTTTGTGAAAAAGCCATCTCACAAATTAACCGAAAAGCAACTCACCCTGCTGTCCGGCGGCATCGGAGTGGTGGTGTTCATTGCGATGTGCGGTCTTATCTTCTGGGCGGTCTCTACCGCCGGAACGCTCCAGGCGGAAATCAGGCAACTGGACACCACCCGTGCTGACCTCGAGCGCAAGGAACGCGATCTGCCGCTCCTCGAACGCGAGATCGCCTCGCTGCAGGTCGAAGTCGAACGCAGCGTCCGGATCCTGCCCAACGAGAAAGAGATAGCCGACCTGATAAAAAACCTCGGCTCCATACGCGCCCAGACCGCCGAGAACGGCCTGACGATAAAGATAAAGAAATTTCAGCCGGAACAGAAGAAGCGTCTGCCGGGAATGGTGGAGGATGACGCGAACGGCGAGGCGCGCTTCACCCCGCACCCTTATGTCGTCGAGGCACAGGGAAATTACTACCACCTCGGCAGATTCATCAATCTGCTTGAAAACCACATACGCTTCATCAAGGTCGAATCCTACGAGATGTTGAATCCGAAGGGCGACGATGCGTGGAGCCGCCCCGAGAAGGACATAACCATAAAGATAGTGACCTATACCTACAATCCCGGCCAGGGCGAGACGGTGGAGAGGAGCGACAGGCCGAAGATCGATTGGAAGGAGGCCCTGGAGAGCGGTTTTGTCTTCGAGCGTCGCAACCGCCGCGACCCGTTCAAGGTCCCGCTCATGAGCAAGTCCGGCGCGGCCGGCGACGACCGGACCCCGCTCACCAAAAAACAACAGCAGGCTCTCGTAACCAGGGCCGGTCGTCTCTACAAGGAGTTGGAGTTGCTCTTGAGAACCAAACAGGTGGACGAGGCCCTGAAGAAATTCCTCGACATCGAGGAGATCAAGGGCCGGCGGTTCACCGATCCGGAGTACTTCAAGCGCGTGCAGAAGATTTACCTGAACGCGGTTGACCTGACCAAGGGCATACAGGACCAGGCCGCCAGGCAGGCGGTAAACCGCGCGGAAGTCATGCTGAGGAAGATGCGTCGGGCTTTCAGGGACGGCGATTACAAGAGGCTCAAGTTGCTCAGCGAACAGATACGCCCGCTCCTCTCGGCAAAAAGCGATTTCCCCGAGGTCAACGCCAGGCTCGAAAAATACGCCGGCGAAGTCAACGAACTGAAGCGGCGGAGCGAGATACGCATAGAGTTCTACGAGGCGGACATCCGGATAACCGGAGTCTACGGCGGGTCTCTGAGAAGCACCGTTATCTTCAACGGCAGCAAGTACGGCGAGGAAGGAATGAAAGTGGAAGTGGCGGGCGTAAAGTTCCTCATAAAGAAAATAGACTCCGCCAATGCCGCGGCCACCGTCGTTTACAAGGGCGAGGAACTGGAACTGACCCAGGGCGAAGAGCGGCGGCGCATCTGGAGGCTGCCCGAGGAGGACAAGAAAGGTCGGAAGGCCCCGGAGTCCGACACGGATGCCGATGCGCAAGAGAAAGAAAAATCCGGTGAATCTGAGAGCGGAGGCGGGGCGTTGCCCCCTCTGCAGGGGTAAGCGCATAAGCCGGGGAACGGGCGCGTAATCAAGGCATACCACCGGCCCATACGGGCTCCCCGGCAGCAGTGGCCTTCATTTGAACTGTTGCCTGAGATTTATCAGAACAAGGGCAAAACGGGAACCGGCCCGACCCGGGAGAAACGCATGAGTATCCCCAGGGTTTCGCGATTCGGGCCAGACAAGTTTTTAGTAAGGAGCGAGTGATGCAGATTCGTCCTAACAGAACGACGACAACGGTAACGGTTGCGATCGTGCTGGCCATTTTTCTCGGCGTTAACGCCGCACAGGCCTCGCCCATCCGTGACAAATTGGAAGGGCTGAAAACCAGGGAATTTAACGGATACGTAATCGACGCCGAGGATAAGCCCTTTGGCGACGTAGTCGCTGGAATGGAAGAAGTCAGCGGCCTGAACATCCTGCCCGGACAGTTCAAGGATGTCAAAATCACCTGGAAGATCCGGCACGGCATGCCCTGGCAGGACGCGCTGGAGATCATGCTCAAGATGATAAACGCGGACATTCAGGTCATCAACGAGAACACCATTGAGATAGTCCCCTCCACCAGGCTCTTCGTCGAAGAGGCCGACCTGCGCATGGCCATCTTCTCGCTGGCGCGGGGCAGCGGCAAGAACGTCATCATCGACCCCGACGTCGCCGGCAAGATAACCCTGACGCTTGAAGGCGTGCCGTTCGAGGAAGCGCTCAATGCCATCGCCGAGGCCGGCGGATACAGGGTGGTCAAGGAAGCCGAAAACCTCTGGAGGATCGCCTCCCCGGAAAAACTCATCACCCAACTCGTGACCGAGCGCATCACTCTCAGGTACCTCTGGCCGGAGGCTCCGTACCGCGCTGCGATGGACTCCAACGTGGCCATCGGTCCCAAACATAACGAGCGTTACGACGCTTTCGCGCCCGAACATCAACCGGAAGAGAACTTTACCGTCCTCAAGGCGCTCAAGCAGATGCTTACCCGCGATCCCGCCGACCCGGAAAAGTTCATCGGCCACATAGAGTACATCCCCTCCACAAACACGCTGGTAATCACGGATGTCAAGCCGAAGGTCGATGAGATAACTTCAATCATTGAAGAGATTGACCGGTCGCCTTTTCAGATAATGATAGACGTGAAGTTCGTCACGACGACCAACAACGACTTCTTCGAGTTCGGCGTGGATTTCACGCGTGGTCTAACCGCGGCGGCCAGCGGCGCATCCACGTTCATCAGGTTCCCCTTCTCCAGGGGCAGCTCGTGGTTCACCGACAAACTGTCGCCCTTCGGTCCCGCCGGCACGGGAGGAAGCATGACCGGGGGCACGGGTCTCGGCAGCGGCAGTTACGCGGGCCTGTTCGTTGACCCCGACCAGGACGGCGGCGCCGACCACGTGCCGTACACCTTCGGCTCGCTGGATTTCTCGCAACTGCAGGCGACGCTAAGGCTCATGAAGAGCGACCAGGGCACTGAAATAATGCAGCGCCCCCAAATACTGACCCTCAACAACAAAGAGGCGACCATATTCGTCGGTAACCGCGTTCGCTTCGCCCAGACCGTTGCCGCCTCCAACCAGCAGGGCGGCCTGACCTTTGCTATCGAGGAGGCCGACTCCTCGCCGGTCGATACCGGATTCCAGTTGCTCATCCTGCCGCGGGTCGTCGAGGGCAAAATCGATGACAAGGGCAACAAGGCCCCGGACATGATAATGATGACCGTCGTGCCGGAGTCGCGAACCCTCGTGGGAACGACCTCCGAAATATCCGGCTTTAACAAGTTTACCACCAACGACGGCGCGGGAGGGACGTTGAGCATCGACCTGCCCGAGATCGCGACATCCTCGCTTGTCACGAACATGATTCTGAGGAGCAATCAGACCGCGGTCATCGGCGGCCTCGTCATCGAGAGCGACAACGACCAGGTTCGACACGTCCCGTTCATCAGCAGGATACCCCTGCTGGGCTACCTGGCCAAGAGCAAGATCCACAACGTTACGAAAAAAAACCTGCTCATCTTCATCACACCGAGGATCGTATATTCAGAGGCGGACGTCCAGGAGATATTTGCCAGAGAGTTGCACCGCAACAGGCAGAACCTGCCCAAGAAGTATCCGGAAGAAGCGGACGGCCACCGCACGTTTGACATTGAGCGTGTTTACGATGTGCTCTACGGCCGGCCCAACCCGTACGACTCGTGGCGTGAGTACGACGAGATGCCCGGGCCGGAAGGCGGCGACAACGTCCAGCCCACGGAACCCGAGCAGAAGCCGGAACCGGAAGAGAACTATGCCCCGGAGGACCGCTGGAACGATAGAACGGAGCCCGAGGGCGGGGAGAATCCCGAGACGGACGTTCCTGGGGACACGAACATCGAGGAACCCCGGGAGAGCGGTATGGAAAGCCCCGAATCGAATATAGAGGAAGAGAGCAAGGCCGGGCGGGAAGACTCCGACGGGACGGGTGAGAACCCGCCGGAGGAGGATGACGCCTCGCCGGTTCTTCCCGATTCCGGGAGCGACAAAGGCGCGGGCGGCTATACTGAGCCCACCCCCGCCGAGGAGTCGGCGCCCGCGGATGACGAGCCTCTGTCCGAAAAGGAGCGGGATGATTCCTTCGCGCCGACACAGCCGGAGGATCAGCCCACGGAGAAGGAGAGTTTCGGTGAATTGGACGAAAGGCCCCATGTGGATGAAGAAGCGGACGCCGCAGACACCGAACCCGAAAACAGTACGGATTAGGTGTAGGTGCACGCCCCCTCCGGCGGAGCAGGGCGCGCGTGGCGAAGCGCCACCGTGCCCGTGATACGGGGGAAACACAAAACTGACCCAAATGATAAAGCAATGGGCGAACAGGCGGCAGCGCCGCCGGCAAAAGAAAAACCAATGGATAAACCATTTCCCGTTTCCCCTTTAATCTAGGTGGTGGAGGGCCCAAGGTCTCAGGACCGAGGGCCCTCCCAACCTTTTGCGGGCAGGCCGGGCCGCCCGCTCCTTCCAAAATTCCTAAATTCTCAAGTTGGCCGACTTTTTGTCAACCTCGATGACTGCCACCGTAAGGTTGAAACAGTAGATTATAATCAACTCAAGTTGACTGACCTTTGCCAACCTCGGTGACTGTCACCAATTACGGAGCCGTTCCGACCTTGTCGGAACGGATCGTAGATTGGTGACTGTCACCGTAAGGTTGAAACAGCAGATTATAATCAAGCACCCACCATCATCCAGAAAAAGTCAGCCAACTTGAGTAAATTCTTGCGCGTTCCCGGAAAAGTGGTTGAAATCCGGCCGGGAAAACCCTATACTATTTGATTCGGAACT
>QNCA01000053.1 GCA_003644325.1 Planctomycetota bacterium | reverse complement strand
CGTATTTTGCCCTCCAGCCGCTTGACCGAGTTTTCCAGCAGCATCGTCTTCCCGCAGCCCGGAGACCCGATAATATTGAGCATACGCACGCCCTTCTCCCTGAGCAGGCCGCGCGTCCGCACGGCCCACTTTTCGTTCTCCCCCATCAGGTCCCGGTAAACTTTTATGTCAAGATTGCTCATCGGATTCTATCTTCAGGTTGTCGAGGTAGAGTTCCATACCCCCCGTCAGTTCAACGGCGGTATCGCCGCAGTTTCGGCATCGAAAGAAGACATCCTCGATTTCTCCCGTCCAGCCGCATTTCCCGCACTTCACGATTGTGGGCGCCTTTATTATCCGAAGCGACGAACCTGCCGCGGGCGTGTCCTTTGTCATTATTTTGTAGGCTGTTTGCAGGATATCCGGAACTATCCGTCGCATTGAGCCCACGACCACGCGCGCCTCCACGAGTCTGAAGGGCCGTGGCGCTTCGACCCGTTTCATCTCGGCCACAATTGCGTCCACCAGCGCCCGGCATATGGAGAATTCGTGCATTCTATCAGCCCAACTCCGCGGCGATTGACCGGATGTATTCGTCCATCCTGTCGGCCAGCGTCGTGGAGAGGGCCTCGCCGACGGACAGGTCCCCCGGCTGGATACCGAAGATAATCACCTCGTCGGGGCATTCGCCGAGTTTGCGGGATAATTCGATAAACTGCAAAAGGTCGCCCTCGTGGAGCGACATTCGCGGCAGTTTCTTCACCGAGTCAACGTCGTCGGGCGTGAATCGCCGGATAGTGCCGGGCTTTTCGCCCATAAAGGCGCAATCTATGAAGATCGCCCTTTTGCGCCCGACGATGGCGTGGAGTATCCTGGCGCCCGAGGTGCCGAGGTCAAGGAAATCAACCCCCGGTCCGTAGGGGCCGAGGGTTGATAGTCTTCTCACAAGATGCACCCCGACGCCCTCATCCGACATCAGTGGGCTGCCAAGCCCAATGACTATGGTATCACTCACGGCGCTCTCCACTTCCGACTATTTCGGTGACGGCCGTCAAAAGACCATCAGGCGAATTTTACGTCCAGGTAATGCGCCGAGCAGGAGATGCAGGGGTCGTAGGAGCGCACGAGCATTTCGAGCATCTGCTGGAGTTCTTCCTTGCCGCGCCCGATAAACTGCGGGACCAGGACCTCGAAGTCCTTCTGAATGTTTGCATGGTTTTCGTTCGTCGGGATACAGATATTCGCTCCGGTGCAGATGCCGTCTTCGTCATAGGTATATTTGTGGAAAAGGATTCCACGGGGCGCTTCAACGCAGCCGACGCCGGTGCCGGCCTTCACCGTCACGTTTCTCTCTTCAGGTTTCAAGCCCGCGGACAACAGTTCGTCGATTAACTGAATCCCGTGTTCGCAGACCTGCACGCACTCGACGACCTGGGCCACGTTGTTCATGTACGGGTTGCAGCAGCCTTTTTCCAGGCCAAATTTCTTCGCGGTCTCCGCAGCCAGGGGCAGCAGCCGATCCGCGTTTATGTTGAACCGCGCCAGCGCCCCGACCGCGTAGGATTCACGATGCCACCTGGCCCACTTCGCCGTGGACTGCGGCGAGACGTACTCGTTCGCCACCTTTTCGAACTCCCGCACGGAAACTTTCTCATCTACGTCACTGCTGGCGATATCGCCGTCATAGAAGGTGTAATAGTCCGGGCCGGACAAGGCAATGTATTCGGTCGGCCTGTCAAAGGCGGGCAGCTTGTCCGCCACGCTCAGTATGACCTCCGCCAGGGTCTTGAGGTCGGGAACGGTCGTCTCTTCGATGGTCTTTTTGAGTCCGCGCAGGTCGTTTTCGTTGAACGGAGTCAGGTGTCCGCCGGGGACGATGGTTATGGGATGGGTGGTTCTGCCGCCGAGCAGGTCCGACCACTCGTTTGAGACTCTGTGTATTCTAATGACGGTCTTTACGACATCCGGGTGCGAAGCGACCAGCGGCACAACGGATTTCACGCCGAACAGGTCGGGCGCCGCAAGGTAGCCGACGTGCAGGCTGTGACTCTGCAATTGTTCGGCGCAATGGGTGAGCAGGCGCAGTTTGCGCGTCTGTTCCGAGACTCCAATACCCATCGCGTCTTCCGTGGCCTTGATGGATGCCAGTGAGTGCGAGATGGAGCAGATGCCGCAGATCCGGCAGGTGATGGTCTGGATATCCATCCAGGACCGGCCGCGGACCATTGCCTCGAAGAAACGGGGCGCTTCGGGCACCTGCCACTCGACCTTTTCGATGGTGCCGTCGTCGGCCTTGATGACTATGTTGCCGTGGCCCTCGACGCGCGTTAAATGGTGAACGTTGATATCAATTGATTGGCTCATATTGCGTGCTCCCGCTTGTCGCCGTTTGTTTGCTCGTTTGTTTGTTTCAACCTCTCTCCGCTGCTTTGTGCGAAGAGGGAGCGCCTATTCCCGCGCCTCGGTCTTTTGGCCGCTTCCGAAAAGCGCCATTTTTTGCATCAGGTCCTCGACGGTCTTTCCGTATTTTTCCATGATGTCCTTCGCGGCGTTGACGTTCGGATCGTCCACGCAGCCGCGGCATCCATAACACCAGAAACCGGCCGAGGGACACGGTGCGTTGCATCCCGCACGGGTTATCGGCCCCAGGCATATCTCGCCGTATTCGAAGCGGCACACATTTTCTCTCTTTTTGCACTCCACGCAGACGGGGTAGTTTGGTATCACGGGCTCCTTGCCCAGGGCGATACAACGAACGATATATGTAAATTCGCTGCGGTTTATCGGGCACCCGTGGACCTTGTAGTCCACCTTCACCACCTCGTCCACGGCTTTTGTCATCGCCGTGTTCAGGTGGGGCATCTCGGCGTCTTTGCCGTAAACGTACCTTTTCACCTCGTCGAGGTCGAAGTTGTTTTTCAGTTTGTTGATTCCGCCGATTGTGGCGCACGCGCCGAGGGCTATCAGTATCCCGGCGCGGTCGCGAATCTCTTTGACTCGCTCCTCGTCTTCGGGGCGCGTTATGGAACCCTCGACTATGGCGATGTCGTATTCATCGCTGCTCTCGCTCATCGCTTCGCGCCATGCCACCGGCTGCACCAAGGATATCAGGTCCAGCAGCTCCTCTTCCAGGTTGACAATCTGCAACTGGCAGCCCTCACAGCAGGCGAAATCAAATATAGCAACTCTTGGCTTGCTCATCTAGATGGCCTCCCGTACGTCGATTACGTCGGCGAATTTGAACACAGGCCCGTCCTGGCACACATAGTACTGGTTTATCTGGCAGTGACCGCATTTGCCGACGCCGCATTTCATGCGGCGCTCCAGCGACACGTAAATGTTCTCGATCGGTACCCCCAGTTCTTTCAGTTCGAGTATGACAAACTTGTACATGACCGGCGGACCGCAAACCAGGGCGATTGTGTTGCCGGGTTCCTTGATCTCCAGCGCCGGCATGAGTTCCTTGGACAATTCCTCACCGACCTGCACGGTGCTCTTGGGGTCGAATACCGGCTTTTTCATCAGAGAGGTGATAACGCCGGTCTTGCCCTTCCAGGACTCGTCGCCCACATCCACGGTCTCATCGAACGTCACGTCCTCACGGGCGCTCCATTCGGCCAGTTCTCTCGTGAAGAGCCTTTCGGCGGGCGACTTGCAGCCGAATAGAATGCTGACCTCGCCGTAATCTTTGCGGTTGTCCAAAACATAGTTGATGGCGGAGCGCAGCGGAACCAGCCCGATGCCGCCGGCGATGAACAATATGTCCTTGCCCTTCATCACGGTGTCCACCGGGAAGTGTGTTCCGAACGGCCCGCGGATGCCGACCCTGTCGCCGGGCTTCATCTTGTGCAGGTGATTCGTCACGTTGCCCATCCTCCGGATGCACATCTGGAAGAGGCCCTTCAGGGTGGGCGAGGACGAGACGGATATCGGCGCTTCGCCGATTCCCGGAACCGAGACCTCGACGAACTGTCCCGGCATGTGCCCGAGTTCCCTGCCGGAATCGAGTTTGAATGCGAAGAAGGACTCCATCGCCGTCATCGGTTGTACGTTGACTACCGTCGCCGCCTCGGGCAGGTAAATATCTTTCCGGTCCGCGCCGGTGTCTGACACGACATTGCTCATTATTTGTCCTCCATCAGCCTGTTATAGATCTCCACAGGATTGGCGATCTTTGCGACACAGCCTGTGACACAGCGTCCGCAACCCACGCAGGCGATCTGGCCTATCTTGTCCGCAACATATTTGCCCTTCCGGTAGTATCGATGTCGAAAGCGGTCAGCCGCGTTCGGGCGGAAGTTGTGGTCGCCGGCCACGATTGCGAAATCCTTCAACTGACACGAGTCCCACGTGCGGGACCTCTTGCCGGTCTCCACGTCCCAGTTCACGTCGTCCTGCACGTCGAAGCAGTAACAGGTCGGACATACGTTGGTGCAGGTGCCGCAGGAGAAACAGAGCGCGGCCCTTTCCTCCCACACCGGATGCCCGTATGACTTCTCCAGCAAGTCGGGGATGTCGGAGGGGGCACAGTTCAGTTTGTGCCGTTGCAATTTTTCGACGTTTTCCGCCCATACCTTTTCGCGCGCGGCGAGGTCGGCCTCGCCGGCGTCGGGCGCACTGACGCCCTCAAGAAGCCCGGCGCCCTTCTCGGTACGGGCGTCCACCAGCCATGCGTCGCCTATCCGCGTCAGGAGCACGTCGAAACCGTCCTTGACGGTGGCGGTTCCCATGCAGCCTGCAAACACGTTCGGAGAGGCGTTCTGCACGTCGCACACAACGATTGCGGCGTTTTTGCGACGGGTCATGTAATGGACATCATAGTTGTCGCTGGAAAAGATGGCGTCCATCTGGTTGACGGCGACCATGTCGTAAGGGTGAACGCCCAGCAGGACAAAGGGCTCGTCATCAAGTACGCTGTCGTACTCGCCGCTTCTCTTGAAGGTCACGAGGTCCTCCGTCTGCGGGAGGAAGTATTTCTTGGGCGGGAGTATCGTCACGTCATAGTCCAGCCGCAAATCCTCCGCCCGCGCCAGCGGGGCGAAGGCAAAACGCTCACCCCTGGCCTGAACGCCGTAAACCTTCTGCCTCGCAATCAGTGAATCCACCCACGAGTCAAGGGCGGCCCGGTCCAGTTTCTTGACGTTCATTGAGCACTCCTGTAGAAAGCCGAGTTGAAGATTCTTACGGCGGCAGTCGCCGATGTCGGCGTCTTCAGCCGCCCATCCTCAAGCGTCCTCCGCGAAAAAAGCCGGCCAACTTGAGTAAAGAAGACGACGCCTGTTCAACGCCTTGCATCGGCAGCGGCGCCGGGTATTCCGCGTCATCGATGCGGGTCGATACTGCAAAAATCGTGATAAAAATCACAATATATGATGGCGCGGATTTTACCATATCTAACGTAAATTGCAACAATTTTTCGAGAAAACGGCTCGGAAATTCACATGGAGGAGAGTCGTTCATAAAGAGGGAAGTTGGTACGGATGCCTGATACGTTTCGTCACGCCTCAACGCCCGGGGGGCGTGCCGACGGCGCGCTTGAGAGTATGACCATAGCCCGTGGAAATGGGCCGGTTGAGGGATTCGGTCATCCGGCGTATGCGGGCGATGTTTCCTTCCGGAGTTTCAAGCGAGCCGGCCTTGCCGGGATAGATTTCATAGAGGGCGCGGTATTTCGTCGGCGTTATGTTGGGCATGATGACGTTTGCCCCGCACTGCAGGGCTTTGTATCGACCCGCCGGATCCGACGTCGCCAGGGCAGTAGTCGCGGGAATGTGCGCATCCTTCAACACGATTCGCGTAAGGGCGATTACCCTGAGCGTCAGTTCGGATGAACCGCCCGAGTATCCCGCCAACGGCGTCCGGCTGTGAGCGACGAACGGCCCGATGCCTACCATGTCAACGTCCAATGCCCTGAACAGCAATATGTCGTCTGCGAGGTCCCCTGTCGTCTGACCCGGCAGGCCAACAATGTTGCCGCTGCCCGTCTGGTAACCGAGGTCCCTGAGTTCCTTCAGGCAGGCGATGCGTTCGTCGAAATCATCGTCGGGATGAAGTTCCGCAAAGAGGCGGCGGTTGGCCGTCTCGTGCTTGAGCAGGAAACGGTCCGCACCGGCTGCGCGCATCGCGTCATAATCGGAGAAGGGCCGCTCGCCTATCGAAAGGGTCACCGCGACATCGCACTCGGCCTTGACGCCGCGGATAATTTCACACATCCTGCGCGCATCGTAGTGCACGTCTTCGCCGCTCTGCAGGACGACGGTTTTGACGCCGAGAGCGGCCCCCGCGCGCGCCGCGCTTACAATCTCGCCCTCCGTCATCCTGTAGCGCCTCAACCCGTTGTTGGACGCGCGCAGTCCGCAGTAGGCGCAGTTGCGGCGGCAATAATTTGAAAACTCGATAATTCCCCTCAGGTGTATCTCGTCCCCTACGTAGCGCCTGCGGGTTTCGTCCGCCACGCGCCACAGTTCCTTGAGACGCGCCCCGTCGGCCTCGCGCAGCCGGCCTTCGATTTCCCTCTTTGTCATCCCATCGTCAAGCATGCGCGACCCTTTTCTGTTTCAAAAGAGATCGGCAGACCTCGAGCGCGGCGGGGAAAGGCTCCAGGGCGCGCTCCAGTATCCCCAGACTGTAGGCTATGAAAGCCCGTAGTTCGTCACCGGCACTCCCGCCTGACGGCACAACAGGAGGCGGCTGAGCATCTCGCGGCGGTTCCACATGCACGCGCCGCAGTGAATGACAATCTTATAGGGCGAAAGGTCCTCGGGGAAGTCGTGCCCCTGGGTGGTCGTGAAGTTGAGTTTCCCGCCGACGTACTGCGTCAGCCAGCGTGGAATCTTCACGCGGCCGATGTCATCGGCTATCGGGTGATGCGAGCAGGCCTCGGCGACAAGAATGTTATCGCCCGGCTTGAGTTCTTCCACCGCAAGCGTGCCCTCGGTCTGCAAGACAAGGTCGCCCTTGAAGCGCGAGAACAGGATTGAGAAACTCGTAAGCGGTATCTCGCGGGGCGTGTCGGCCGCAACCTTGGAAAAGGCCTGCGAATCGGTGACCACGAGTTTCGGCGGCCGCTTTTGCCTTTCAATCGCCGCGCGCAACTCGCGATCTTTAACAACAAGGCAGTATGCGTCACCGTCAAGGAGATCCCGGATGGCCTGCACCTGGGGCAGTATCAGCCTTCCCTTGGGCGCCTCCTTGTCGATGGGCACAACGAGGACGGCCATCTCGCCGGGTCCGACCAGGTCGGCCAGGATCACCGGGTTGTTCACGAAATCGGCCGGCGCCGTATCAAGCAGCGCCTGACGGAAATCCAGGATGCCCTCGCCACGGGATGCGACCGTTTCCACTGTGGAAATCTTCTTTTCCCTTAGCCGCGCCACGACACGGGCGGGAGGCTTCGCCAGGTCAACCTTGTTAAAAACGACCACGACGGGGGTTTCACGCCTCGTGAGTTCCTCCAGTATTCCCTCTTCAAACTCCCCCCATCCACCATCGGTTACGATCACGCCCAGGTCGGCGCGATCAAAGGCGCTGCGCGTTTTCTTTATCCGCAGTTCGCCGAGCGCTCCGACATCGTCGATGCCCGCGGTGTCGATGAAGAGCGCCGGACCCAGCGGGAGCAACTCCATCGGCTTCTCCACGGGGTCGGTGGTAGTCCCGGCATACTCCGAGACTATCGAAACCTCCTGCCGCGTGATAGCGTTCAACAGGCTCGATTTGCCGACGTTCCGCCGGCCGAATAATCCTATGTGGAGGCGAAAGCCCTTGGG
>QNCA01000052.1 GCA_003644325.1 Planctomycetota bacterium | reverse complement strand
GTGCTTGATTATAATCTGCTGTTTCACAACACCTTACGGTGACAGTCACCAATCTACGATCCGTTCCGACAAGGGCGGAACGGCTCCGTAATTGGTGACAGTCGCCGAGGTTAACAAAAACTCAGTCAACTTGAGTAAGAAAACAAACAATGCGAGAGGATTGACCCGAGATGACGAAAATCGCGTTGCTATTTCCCGGACAGGGCGCGCAAAAGGTCGGCATGGGCAAGGAACTTTACGATACTTCCCGAGCCGCCAAGGCGATATTCGACCGCGCCGATGCCGCTCTCGATTTCCGCATCTCGGCGGTCTGCTTTGAGGGCCCCCGGGAAAGGCTGAACCTTACCAACATATCGCAACCCGCCATCCTCACCACGAGCATTGCTTCGCTTGAAGCCATGAGGGAGCGCGGCGAACTGGATGAATCGGCGGTGGCGGCATGCGCCGGATTGAGCCTCGGCGAGTACAGCGCGCTGGTCTACGCGGGCGCGCTGGACTTTGAGGATGCCGTCCGGCTGGTCCACAAACGCGGCGCCTATATGCAGGAGGCGTGCGACGCCCGACCCGGCGGCATGCTCAGCCTGCTCGGCGCCGACATCGAAAAATCAACTGCCGTCTGCGAAAAGGCCGCAAGCGCGGGAGAAATCGGTATCGCCAACCTGAACAGCCCCGGCCAGGTGGTCATCTCGGGCGAGACGGCCGCCATTGACCGGGCCGAAAAGGTGGCAGGGGAGTTCGGCATAAAGCGGGCCGTCAGACTCAGGGTGGCCGGAGCGTTTCACTCCGCCCTGATGGCCCCTGCCGGAAAAAAACTGGCAATTGCAATTAAAGAAGTTAACATTCGCAAGCCGCGCATTCCGGTCGTCGCAAACGTTACCGCGCGTCCCCACGGCGAACCGGTCTCAATCGCCGATCTGCTCGTGCGGCAGGTCAGCCAGTCGGTTCGCTGGGAGGCCTCGATGCGCTGGATGCTCCAGCAGGGCGTGGCGAAATTCTACGAGTTCGCCCCGTCAAAAGTCCTGGCAGGGCTGATGAAGAAAATCGACCCCGACAAAGATGTCGTTACGCTTTAGGGCACGGAACAGATGATTGACCTGAAAGAAAAGGTAGCGGTCATTACGGGCGCATCGCAGGGCATAGGCCGCGAGATCGCGCGGGCCATGTCGGACGCGGGCGCGGCTATAGTCGCCGCGGATATAAACCCCGAACCGCTGAAAGGACTCGTTGAAGAGATGGCCTCCGACAACGGCGGGGTATTGCCCGTTACGGCCGATATCACGAAATTTGAAGACTGCCGTAACCTGATGGATGCCGCAGTAAAGGAGTTCGGCAGGATAGACATCCTTGTCAACAACGCCGGAGTCACGCGCGACAACCTCATTGTGCGCATGAAAGATGAGGAATGGCAGTTGGTCATCGACACCAACCTGAAAGGCTGCTTCTACTGCATGAAGGCGGCGGCGCGCACGATGATGAAGCAACGCAGCGGCAGGATAATCAACATTGCGTCGATTTCCGGCCTTGTGGGCACCGCCGGCCAGGCCAACTACGCGGCGTCCAAGGCGGGAGTAATAGCGATGACAAAAACCGCCGCCCGCGAATTCGCCTCGCGCGGGATAACGGTCAACGCCATCGCCCCCGGTTTCATCGAAACCGATATGACCCGCGCAATGGGAGAGGAGGCGAGAGAAAAAAGTCTGGCCATGATCCCGCTCGGCAGGGCGGGACAGCCCTCCGACGTGGCGAACGCGGCCCTTTTCCTTTCCAGCGACCTTGCCGCCTACACGACGGGAGAAACGATAAGAGTCGACGGCGGAATGGCAATGTAACCGCGGCCGAACGCTACCGAGAGGGGGTGATGCCGCACGTTTTTACGTTACTCAAGTTGACTGACTTTTTCCGGGCAATGCCGGATGTTTGACTATAAGTTGGGCCTTACGGCGCCGGTCACTAATCTACTCAAGTTGACTGACTTTTTCTGGATGATGGTGGGTGCTTGATTATAATCTGCCGTTTCACAACACCTTACGGTGACAGTCACCAATCTACGATCCGTTCCGACAAGGGCGGAACGGCTCCGTAATTGGTGACAGTCACCGAGGTTAGAAAAAGTCAGTCAACTTGAGTTATTATCCGGTTGGAGAAAGTCCGTTCATGAATACCACGATAGTCGCAATTATCATCAGCCTGCTTGCCATGCTGTTCCTGAACGCGCTGCGCATCCTTTCGCGCGGGGCGCGCGAGGGCCGCCTCTTCGGTCTTTTCATCAAGCGCAACATGTTCTTTCTCACGCTCCTCTTCATCTTCGGGTTGTGCCGCCTGAAGATACTGGCCGACAGCCATTGGGGCGAGGCTCTGCCATTTCCGGCGGACCTGCTGCGATTGCTGCCGGTGGAATGGGCGCAGGCGCCGGATGTCGCCGTTTATCTGGACGTAATCATACTAACAGCCGCGGCGCTGCTGGCCATCAAGACGGCGATGGTCGTCATCTTCGACTACATACTCAAGCGCGTGCGCGAGGTCGATGTGCCGGGGCTTATTCGCACGCCGGTTACATGGGGCGCGTACCTGATTGCCGCCGCTGTCGTGTTACAGTCGAAGTCCAAGTTCGACGTCACGCCGCTCTTTACCACTTCCGCGGTCATCTCGCTGGTGCTGGGCTTCGCGTTGCAGGATACGCTGAGCAATCTCTTTACCGGCCTGTCGATTCACTTCGAAAAAAGCGTGCAGATAGGCCACTGGATAAGAATCGGCGAGCACGAGGGGCGCGTGGTCGGCGTGACCTGGCGCGCGATAAATATCCGCACCTTCGACGGAGATTACGTTATCATTCCGAACTCCACGTTCGGCAAAATGGAGATAAGCAACTATTCCCTGCCGACGACGGTCCACGCCGTCAACCTGTTCATCGGGACGAGTTACTCCGACCCGCCCAACGCCGTGCGCGCTGCGATACTTGAAGCGCTGAAGAGAACGGACGGCGTGATGCACAGGCCGGAGCCCCGGATTTTTACGCACTCTTACGAAGATTTCGCGGTTAACTATCGTATCAAGTTCTGGCTGAACGACTATTCCAACCATTTCAACATCGAGAGCGACGTGTTCACGCACATATGGTACGTCTTCAAACGCCGCGGCATCACCATACCTTTCCCTACACGGACCGTGCAGGTGAGCCGCGCGAAGGAAGCGACAAAGGAGGATGAACTGAAGGCCTGCGCTGAATTGCTCAAGGGCGTGGATTTTCTTGCTTCTCTTGCGGACGATGACTTCCGAGCGCTCGGGGAGGGGATGCGGCTGATGACGTACGCCGCCGGCGAGGAAATAGTCCGCCAGGGCGAAGAGGGCGAGGACTTCTTCCTGCTGCTCGACGGCGAGGTGGAAGTGACAAAGACCGCCTCCGACGGAAGGCAGGTAACGGTGGGCACGCTCAAGACGGGCGATTTTTTCGGCGAGATGGCGCTGCTGACCGGAGACAAGCGGACTGCGACGGTGACTTCGTTGAGCGATACCACGCTGGCGGTCATCGGCCGCGAATACTTCAGGAAACTGCTGCACGCGAAGCCTGAGATCGCCGGCGGGATAAGCGAAGTCCTGGCCGAGAGGACCGCACGCGGCCTGGAGGCGATGGAGAGATACCGCGAAGAAGTAGAGCGTGCCAGGGCCGCCGCCCCGGACGAGGAGACCAAAAGAATTGCCGCGCGAATACTGAAGAACATTAAAAAGTTCCTGCATCTCTGAAAAGCGAACAAAGGGACGCCGGTGACTGTTACCGTTACGGGGCCGTCCCCGATATATCGGAGGCGGATCGTAGATGGTGACTGTCACCGGCGCGGCCCTTCCGGAATTCTTACATGCCCCCTGCACAAGTCGAACCTTGTCTCGACGTCCGGAATCCCTTATAATTGAGCGGTTAACCAAGAAGAGGGGAGTATGGCGTTCTTCCGCGAAAGATTTGTATTACGACGCTTTCTGACCGGCGCGTGCATGGGCGTTGCCGTTACCGCCGTTGTGTCGATTCTCTTTTTCCTCGGCGCGTTCGACTCTCTCGAATGCAAGACCCTCGACGCTCGCTTCCAACTCTTTCCCTTCGAACCGCCATCCAGGGACGTTGTAGTAGTAGTGATTGACGAGAAGAGCCTCTTCGGTCTTGAATTCCCGGAAAAGGTCGGCGGCAAGGGCGCGTCGCGCACCTGGCCCTGGGAGCGCCAAGTTTACGGCCGCATGATTACCTACCTCAATCACTGCGGCGCGAAGGCGGTGGTGATGGACCTCGACTTCTCCAGCAGAGCCAAGAAGGCGCGCGACGACGAGATATTTGCGAACCTGTACATCCGCAAGAACTCGCGCCTGCCGGTAATCACCGGCATGGAGTTCAAGAGGGAGAAGGAGGAATTCGCCGAATTGCAGGCGTTCCGCAAGAGCGATCTTCCACACGAAGGCGTTGTTTCGCGGTATGACGCGCCGGACGACGGGTACAACACGGTGTATGCGCCGGTGTATCCCATTTCGGATGCTTCGGCCAATGTCGGCGTGATGAACTTTGCCGCCGACGCCGACGGCGTAGCCCGGCATATTAAGTTGAATTACACGTTCGACGGCAAACCATACGATTCTCTTGCCTGGGCCGCCGCGAAAATCGGCTCCGAAGAACCCCCCGTCCGCACGGACGCGCAAGGGCGGCTTCTGATAAAATGGTACGACTGGCTCAAAGACCCCACGGATTACTACAGCGCGATAGCGCTGCTCCGCTCGCATGACCTGATGGTGAAGTACGACAACGTGCCGCAAGAGTGGGGGAGATGCGATAACGTGGAGAAAGCCGAAGCCTTGGGGAGGCTGGATGTCTCGGCAATGGACGACGGGTGCATACCGCCGGATGTCTTCAAAGACAAGATAGTGTTCATAGGCGCGCAGGCGTCTTCGCTTGCCGACATGAAGGCCACGCCGGTGGACCCGGTCATGCCCGGCGTTTGCATCAACGCCGTCGCGGCCCAGAACATCATCTCGCGTGATTTCATGTACCGCAGCCCTCCATGGGTCACGGTTCCGCTCCTTTTGCTGTTTACAGCGCTGACGGGCGTGACGTGCGCGATGCTCGTGCCCGCTTTCAGGAGGCTTTGGGTGGCGGCGATTGTCCTGCTGGCGCTGATATTCGTCTATCTGGCGGTCTTCAGCGGCTGGGCCGCGCACAACTTCGCAAGCAACTCGCTGTGGATGGACGTGGCGCCGGTGTGGACCGGCATCTTCCTGACGTACGCGGCGGCGACCACCTTCGGCTACGTGACCGAGACAAGGGGCGTGCGGGAGTTCAGAAAGGCATTCAGCAAGTACCTGTCGCCGGAACTCGTCGAGGAACTGTCGAAGGATTTCGGCAGCCTGTCCGTAGATAAGGGCAGGAGGCAGGAGATGACGGCGCTCTTCAGCGACATCCGCGGCTTCACGCCGATGTCCGAGAAGATGTCGCCCGAGGAGGTCGTCTCGCTGCTGAACGAATACCTCTCGGCGATGGTCGATGTCATTTTCCGTAACGGCGGTTTTCTTGACAAGTACATGGGCGACGGTATCATGGCGCTGTTCACCGCGCCCAGGCCGTGCGAGAACCACGCGGAACTCGCCGTGCGCGCCGGCTGCGAAATGCTGCAAACGGTTGACCGCCTGAAAGGCAAGTGGACGGATGAGGGCCGGCCCGCATTCGACATCGGCATCGGGATACACTCCGGCGAGGTGATAGTCGGCAACATCGGCTCCGAGCGGCGGATGGATTATACCGCCGTCGGCGACAACGTGAACCTTGCCTCGCGCCTGGAGCAGTTGAATAAGCAATTCAACACGAAAATGATAGTCAGCGAGGAAACCTACCTGCGCGTCAAGAATATCGTTGATGCGCGCGACCTCGGCACGACCGGCGTGAAGGGCAAGAGCGGGGAGATTCGCGTGTACGAGATAGTCGGGATGCGGGAACAAGGATGCGGGATGAGCAATGGTGACTGAAAGGTGACTGTCACCATTACGGAGCGCAGACCCCCCGACGTGGTCGGAGGGGCCGGCTCGTAGATGGTGACTGTCATCGCAAGGCGTAAAAAAGTCCAATCAACTTGAGTTACTCAGGAGATAAGCGCCATGAGGAAGAGAATTCCGCTCGCTGTCGTCTGCCTGCCGCTGCTGTTCATAAGCGGCGGCGGGATTGCGGCGACGATGGTTTACGTGAGCGAGGACTACGTGGAGTTGCGCGCGGACAAGGGCGGCTGGTCCGACCCCGTGGCCACGCTCAACAAGGGCGCGGCGCTGGAAGTCTTCGCGGGAGACGACGAGGAGGAGACCAGTTACTACCGCGTGCGTGTCGCCTCCGGCGACCAGCAAGGCGTAGAGGGCTACATCGACAAATCCCTCGTGACCCTCCGGCAGCCCGAAGAGGGTGACTGGGGGCAGTTGGCCGGGTACTTCGGCGATACCGAGGCCAGCGCCGAGGGCGACGTGGCCGCCGCCAAAGGCGGCTTCGGCGAACAATACGCGCAGAACTGCGGCTACGACCTCGCGGCCGTCTTTAAGATGGACGAAACGCGCAAGGAAATCGGGCGCGAAGACATCCACGCCTTCATGCGCGAGGGCGGCGTCGGGATCTATCAGCCGCGCGGGCGGAGGGGAGGCGGCCGATGAGACGTTTAACCCTCGTATTCTGCCTGACGCTTTTCACAATCGTCCTGCCGTCCTGCGAGTTCGAGGACGTCGAACGCGCGGGCTACGCCGCGCAGGCGCTGGTCAGGGGCTTCCGACCGCTGACACACGACGAAGTTTACCAGATGAGCCTCGGCGTCGGCGCCCGCATCGCCGGCTCACGCGGGGTCTATGACAGGGACCCCGCCCTCACAAAATACGTCAACATGGTCGCAATGACCGTCGGCCACTATTCCGACCGGCCGGACTTTTATTACAGGGTATTGCTGCTGGACGCGCCGAACGAAGTCAACGCCTTCACCACCGCCGACGGGCGGATATTCATGACCACGGGGCTGCTGATGATGATAGAGAACGAGTCGGAACTCGCCGGCATACTGGGCCACGAGATAGCCCACGCCGCGCGCGGGCACGTGAAAAAGGCGGTAGAGAACGAACGCCGAAAGATAGCCCTGATTACGGCGGCCTCAATCATGCTGGAGGACTATGGGGTGTTCGCGGAAATTGCCGACTCCTGCTTCGACATCATCGCCCTTCGCCCGCGCAGCCGCCGGCAGGAGAGCGAGGCCGACAGGTACGGCACGTACTACGCGGAGGCGGCGGGCTATGACCCCCACGGCCTGATGGAATTTCTTAAACGTGTGCGGGACAAACAGGTGAACACATCGGGCTCGTCCTTCAAGGCGCTCGATACCCATCCGGACATAAACCGGCGCATCACTGACCTGGAGGAGACGATAGCGACCAATTTCCGGCCGCGCACCTGGCATCCCGTCATGATTACCACCTCGTCGGGCAGGCGGGTCGAGCGTTCCCGGTACTACACCGCCGGGCTGCGCCGGTGACCGTCATTATTTGCTCAAGTTGACTGACTTTTGCTAACCTCCTCAAGTTGACTGAGTTTTTGTTAACTTCGGTGACTGTCACTAATTACGGAGCCGTTCCGACCTTGTCGGAACGGATAGTAGATTGGTGACTGTCACCGTAAGGTGTTGTGAAACAGCAGATTATAATCAAGCACCCACCATCATCCAGAAAAAGTCAGTCAACTTGAGTAGATTAATGACAG
>QNCA01000051.1 GCA_003644325.1 Planctomycetota bacterium | reverse complement strand
CACAAGATAGTTGACGGCAGCCGCGTAGTAGCAGGGGATGTGGTCATCGGCCTGAATTCGTCCGGCCTGCACAGCAACGGCTATTCGCTGGTGCGCAAGGTCCTGCTGGATGATGCCCGCATGCCGCTGGACAAAAAGGTGGACGAGTTCGGCTGCACTCTCGGCGAGGAATTGCTGAGGCCGACGAAGATATACGTGAAGATCATCAAGAAGATATGCGCCGAGTATAAGGTAAAGCGCATCGTCAAGGCGATAGCGCACGTCACCGGCGGCGGCCTGATAGGCAACGTGCCGCGCGTCCTGCCCGGCGATGTCGATGTGGTCTTTCACAGGGATTCATGGGAGGTGCCTCCGATATTTGAATTGATTCAGAAGACCGGCGGCATTGACACCCATGAGATGTACCACGTTTTCAATATGGGGATAGGCATGGTCATTGTCGTGCCGCCGTTCTACGCGGACGCAATCGTCAGGCGCATAAGGCGGATGAAGTGGGGCGCGGGAATAATAGGGAGGGTAGTCGGCGGGAGGGGCGAGACGAGATTCGATTAGGCCGCCCGGAACGGGCCCGTACCGGGCATTCCCCTCGCGGCCTGTATAACCCGTCAAAATCAGTGAAATCCGCGGTAGAAAAAGATGGGGGTGGGGAGTGCACTCTTTTGGCGCTTTCCCCGCCCCCCTTTTATCTCTAGTATTGACTGATTTCGGCTTCTGCGTCAGACCATCTTCTTGAAAGCCTCGCCGGGCTTGAATCCGACGGTCCTGCTTGCCTTGATTCTGATTTTCTCGCCGGTCTGGGGATTGCGCCCCATGCGGGCCTTACGGCTCTTTACGTTGAAGGTGCCGAATCCGATAAGCGTTACGTTCTTATCTTTTTTCAGCCCCTTCTTGATGTTGTCAAGAACCGCGTTCGTGACCCTTTCGGCGGCGGCCTTGGACATCTTCTGAGACTTGGCCACTGCTTGAATCAATTCGCCCTTGTTCATCTTATCACCCCCTTTCTATCTGGTGGTTGATTGGGCAACCTGCGGCCCACTGTTTACGGGGGGGTCGAGGCCCCATTGGGCGGAAACCCGCCTCACTCCTAAGAAAGACTATCCCCCATGAATCAATCTGTCAATAGGAAAAGCGTCCAAATCGAAAATTTTTTTTATGGAATCCCGCTTCTGGCGCGGATTTCCGCCGACCTGGATATCGTTGCATACTCGCAAACTTTCCCGTAACCCCGCTCCGCCCGTTACAAGGATTGACATCCGCGCCGCGAGAGACTAAAGTATGTGCGTGCTTCACATCGTGAAAGACTCTGGACGCCACTCTGAAGGAGAACCGCGGCGATGGAGAATCTTCTGCAAACGGAACTACCCGGCCTGAAGTCCTTCAGCCGAGGCAAAGTCCGGGACATCTACGAGGTCGGCAAAAATCTGCTCATCGTTACGACGGACCGCATCTCCGCGTTCGACGTCGTGCTCCCAACGGCCATACCCCGCAAGGGCGAAGCGCTCACGCAGATATCCTCCTTCTGGTTTGAAAAGATGCGGAGCATCGCGCCGAATCACCTCATCACCGCGGAAGTGGACGAGATGCCCGAAGAGGTCCGCGCCCATGTCGGCGTTCTGCGCGGCCGAAGCATGCTCGTCAAAAAGGGCCGGGTCTATCCGGTCGAATGCATTGTGCGCGGCTACCTGGCAGGCTCGGGCTGGAAGGAGTACCGCGCCGCCGGCACGATATGCGGCATCAAACTGCCGCCCGGACTGCGCGAGGCCGACATGTTGGAACAACCGATATTCACCCCCACGACCAAGGTCGACGAAGGCCACGACATGCCGATGGCCTTCGAAGAAGTCTGCGGCGTGGTTGGGCGCGAGACCGCCGAACGCATGCGCGACAAGAGCATTGAGATATATTCCGCCGCGCGGGAATACGCGAAATCACGCGGCATCATTATCTGCGACACGAAATTCGAATGGGCGGAAATCGACGGAGAACTGACGCTCGTTGACGAGTTGCTCACGCCGGATTCATCGCGCTTCTGGCCCGCCGACAGGTGGAAGCCCGGGCGGTCGCAGGAATCGTTTGACAAGCAGTTTGTCCGCGACTATCTTGAAAGCATCGGCTGGAACAAGCAGCCGCCCGCGCCGGCGCTGCCGCCGGAGGTGGCGCGGAAGACCGGCGAAAAGTATATCACAGCATACAAAAGTCTGACAGGCAAAGAACTCTAAAATTCTCAAGTTGACTGAGTTTTTGTTAACCTCGGTGACTGTCACCAATTACGGAGCCGTTCCGCCCTTGTCGGAACGGATCGTAGATTGGTGACTGTCACCGTGAGGTGTTGTGAAACAGCAGATTATAATCAAGCACCTACCATCATCCAGAAAAAGTCAGTCAACTTGAGTAAAATTGTTACGGGAGGACGGCATTGAAGAAGACGGCGGTCATAATGGGGAGTGATTCCGACTGGGAATGCATGAAGGCGACGGTGGAGATGCTGAAGGAGTTCGGCGTGCCGCACGATGTGAGAGTGGTATCGGCGCACAGGTCGCCCGGGGCGGTGCGCGAGTTCGCTCTGGGCGCGGCGGAGACGGGCTTCGGCGTGATTATCGCCGCGGCCGGCGGCGCGGCCCACTTGGCGGGCGTCATCGCATCCATGACGACTCTGCCAGTGATAGGCGTGCCGATGCAGACGAAACTCGGCGGGATTGATTCGCTTTGCTCCACCGTACAGATGCCCTCCGGCGTGCCGGTGGCGACGATGTCCATCGGCGATGCCGGCGCAAAGAATGCCGCCATATTCGCCGTGCAGATACTTGCGCTGGATGACGCCTCCCTGGCAAAAAGACTGGGTGAATACAAGGTAAACCTCGCCGAGAGCGTAGTTGAGAAAAACGAAAAAGTCCGGAAGGACCTGAAGTAACGACCGCATTGTTCTTTTGCCTTACACGACATGTCTTAACGACTGATTTTTATGCCTGTGCCCACCATAGACTGGAAAGGCGATGCCGAGACGGGCGTTGCCGAAATCGTGGACCAGACTCTCCTGCCGGAAGCGTTCAAGATAGTTGAGATACGCACTGTCGAAGAGATGGCGGACGCGATTAAGGGCCTGCGCGTGCGCGGCGCGCCCGCCATAGGCATCGCGGGCGCTCTGGGCGCGGTGCTGGGCATGCAGGGCGTTAAGGACGCCGGATTTGATGAATTCTTCGCCAAACTCACCGATGTTACAAACCATCTGGCCTCCGCCCGCCCGACGGCCGTAAACCTGTTCTGGGCGCTGGAACGCATGCGCCGTATCGCGCGGGACAACGAAGGGAAACCGACGGGGCAGATGAAACAAATCCTCCTGGACGAGGCGCTGAAGATCCGCGACGAAGACAAGCGAAGTTGTCGCGACATCGGCAGGCACGGCGCGCAGTTCATAAAGGACGGCGACACCGTTCTGACGCATTGCAACGCGGGCGGGCTGGCGACGGCGGACTACGGCACGGCCCTGGCGGTGATATTCCGCGCGCACGAAGACGGCAAGCGGATATCCGTATATGCGGATGAGACCAGGCCGCTGCTGCAGGGAGCGCGGCTGACTACGTGGGAGATGAAGACCGCCGGCATCGATGTCACCCTGATATGCGACAACATGGCCGGCTACGTTATGAAGCAGGGCAGGATAAACCTGGTCGTCGTCGGCGCCGACCGGATAGCCGCAAACGGCGATGCGGCGAACAAGATAGGAACGTACAGCGTGGCGGTTCTGGCGAAGGAGCACGGCGTGCCGTTTTACGTCGCGGCGCCTTCATCGACATTTGACCTGTCCATGACGAGCGGCGATGAAATACCGATTGAGGAACGCGACGGCCGCGAGATAAGCCACAGTTTCGGCAGGCGGATAGCGCCGGACGGCGTAAAGATATACAACCCGGCCTTTGACGTGACGCCGGCGGAATACATATCCGCCGTAATTACGGAGAGGGGCGTAATAAAGCCGGTGAACGAAGAAAATATCAGGAGTCTTCTCCCGAACGACAAGACTCGATGACGCAAACTCGAAGACGGAGGCGAACCATGATGAACAGGAAAAGAATCATTGTTGTCGTGTTGCTCTTGGCGGGCGTGGGTTTGGCGGCGACGGGCTGCGGTCCCGGGCGCTACTACAACAAGGGCGTCGAGAAATACAACGTCAGAGATTACGACGGGGCCTTGACTGAATTTAACAAGGCGCTTGCAAAGGACAAAAACAACGAGTTCCCCGACACGAAGGACTGGATTGTGAAGTGTTACATGGAACGCGGAGAGAAATCCCGTGAGACCAACATCTACGCCGCGCTCTCGGATTTTGAGCGCGCGGTTGACGAGGGCAGGCGGTTGGGGGCGTCGCAATCTCTGATTGACAAAGCGGAGAGGCTGCATGAGGATGCAGTGATGGAGCGGGATCGCAGGGCGCGGGAATCGAAGCGCCTGCAAGAGGAGGCCGAGGCGGCGATGGCCGGGCGCGATTACGACCAGGCCGAGCAACTGCTTGCAGAGGCGATGCGCGTGGACCCTCGCAATCGCGGCGCGGCGGGCCTGATGAACAAGGTAAGGGAGATAAAAAGAAAAATCGAAGAATCGAAACGCCTGGTGGCGGAAGGCGATGCCCTGTTGAACGCTGCCGGCGTAACCTTGAGAGATGCCGAGAGGGCAAAAAGCAACTATGAACGCGCGAAGGATGCGTACGAATTTAACGTGGACGCGGATGCGGGAATCGCACGCGCCGAGGCGATAATTGCAGACATCAAGCGGGACGCCGAGGCGAAGTACCGGGCGGGCCTGAAGCATTTTGAGGCGAGGGAATGGAGCGACTGCGTGGAGGCGCTGGAGGAATGTGTGCGCCTGGACTACACGCGCGGCGACGCGAACGCGAAACTGCGCGAGGCGCGCGCCATGTATTCGGCCCAGCGCTCCTACGAGGCGTACGTTGACCGGGCGCGGGCGAAACTTGCCGGGGCCGCGCCGACGGTTGACGGGGCGGATGAGGCGATAAATCTGTGCGACCGGGCGATAGAGGCATATCCATACAACGACGAGGCAAAAGCGCTCCGCGAGAAGGCCGCAGCACAGCGCGAGGAGTGCCTTAAGCGCGCCGAAGAGCGCTACAAAAGCGGCGTGGCCGCAATGGAAGCCGGCGACTGGAAAACGGCGGAGAAGGAGTTCAGTGCGTGCCTGGCCATACATCCCGGGCACACAGAGGCCAGGGCGGACCTGGCCGAGGTGAGAGTAAAAATCGAGCGTGCGGAGAAAGTGGCGAAACTTCTGGCCGAGGGCGAGGAATACCTGAGGCGGGAGAAACCGCGCGAGGCGAAGAATGCCTTCCAGGACGCGCTCAGGCTCGACCCGGGCAACCCCGAGGCGACCGATGGTGCGAAGCGCGCCAACGAGATGATAAACCGCATCAAGGAAGAAGCCAGGACATTCTACGAGTCGGCGTTGCGTAAAATCAAAGCGCATGACTACAAAGGCGCGCTGGCGGACCTGGACAAAGCCGTTGAGAAGGACCCGTACACGCCGCTCTACGAGCGCAAGCGCGGCGAAGTGAAGAAACTGATTGAGCAGGCGCAGGACGCCGAGGACCTTATCGCGGAAGGCGAAAAGTCCTTGAAGGAAGACAAGCCCTATTTGGCCAAAAAGGCGTTTCAGGATGCGCTCAAGGTTGACCCGGGCAACCCCGAGGCGATCGACGGCGTGAAGCGTGCCGACGAGATGATAAACCGCATCAAGGAAGAAGCCAGGGCGCATTATGAGGCGGCATTGAAGAAGATTAAGGCAAAGGACTACGACGGGGCGCTCGGAGAACTGGACAAGGCCATTGAGAAGGACCCATACACGCCGCTCTACGAGCGCAAGCGCGACGAAGTGAAGAAACTCCAGGCCGGGGAACACTACGCAAAAGGAAAGCAGTATGAGAAAGAAGAGAAGTGGGTCCTGGCACAGAAGGAGTATGAGAAGGCCGCCGAATACGACAAGAGATACGAGATCGACGTGCTCCGCATGAAGAACGAATCGGAAGCGGAAGGGATGATACAGGTCGGGAACATGCACATGAGCAAGAAACGTTACATGGACGCCGCGATGAGTTACAAGGACGCGCTTCCGCTCACCTCTCGCAAGCGCATGGTCGAGGACAAAATCGAGGCAGCCCTGGACAAACTCAAGGTCGAGGCCGACGCCGAATGGCAGGCGGGTAATTACGAAGAGGCGCTGGCGCAGTTAAAGGCGATACAGCAAGTTAACCCGCACTACGATAATCTGAAGCAACTGGTTCCCGAGTATGACAGGCGCCTTAAAACCGCCGACAGGAATTACGGCGAAGCCCTGAAAAAGCGCGAGGCCCTGGAACTGTCGGCGGCGAAGGCCCTGCTGGAGAAAGTGCTGGCCGACCTGCCCAGGTATAAAGACGCCGCGACGATACTCGGAGAGATTAATGACGATCTGAAAGACGCGAAACGGCATTATGACCGAGGCAGGGACTACGAGAAGAACAAGAAGTACGAGTTGGCGATAGCGCGCTATGAGGAAGCGCTCACCCTGGTGAAAGACTACGAGGACGCCGCAACGCGCATAAAGGACCTGAAAAAGGCCGCAGAGGAGTACGCCGGCGGCGAAACGCTGCTCGGCGAGAAAAAACTGGAGGAGGCGCTAAAGGCTTTTAAGGCCGTGGAGAAAATCCGCAGCGACTACGCCGACGTTAAGGACAAGATAAAGAAGATTGAAGATGACCTGCACGAGGTTAAGTGGCTGTATGATAGAGGCAGGAAATATCAGGGGGAAAAGGAATGGCAAAAGGCCGTCGGGATGTATGAGGCGGTGCTGGATTTGATACATGACTACAAGGACGTGAAGGGGCGTCTGGCGGAATGCCGCCGCCAGCTCGAAAAGTAATTTACTCAAGTTGACTGAGTTTTTGTTAACCTTGGTGACTGTCACCGTAAGGTGTTGTGAAACAGCAGATTATAATCAAGCACCCACCATCATCCAGCAAAAGTCAGTCAACTTGAGTTTTATGTAAGTAGACCGCAAGCGTAACGCAAGCATAACGTGGGGAACGGACTTCGGTCCGCTCCGAGACCAGGCGAGAAAAACATGGGAAGAAAGTACGTAGAAGAGTTGACCGGCGGTGAGCGGATAGAGTCGGTGTTTCTGCTGAGGCGGTGCGACCTGCGGCAGACTCGCGGCGGCAAGTTCTACCTCGACATGCAGGTCGGCGACCGGACGGGCGTGCTGCCGGCAAAAAGGTGGGACGCCGACGAGGGCCTGTTCGAAGCGTTGCGCAACGCGGATATAGTGCTCGTCAAAGGCACGGTGCAGATCTACAGGGATTCACTGCAACTGGTTATCGACCAGATCCGCACCGTCAGGCCCGAGGATGTGGACATCAGCGAGTTGTTGCCGCACACCAAGCGCGACATCGACGCGATGTGGCGGAGCCTGCTGGAGAGGGCGGCGTCCATCCGGAATCCGTACCTGAAGGAGATGTTGGAGCGGATGACGGGGGACGAAGAGATTGCAGAAGGCTTCAAATCTTCGCCTGCCGCGATAAGTTATCATCATCCGTTCATCGGGGGGCTGCTGGAACACACGGTGAGCGTGCTGGACTTGGCGGAAAAGATACTGCCAAATTATCCCCATATTGACAGAGACCTGCTGCTGGCGGGAGTGATATTGCACGATATCGGCAAGATACGCGAGTTGAGCCGTGATGTGAACTTCAAATACACGGACCCCGGCGAGTTGCTGGGGCATATCGCGCTCGGCGTGCTGATGGTCGAGGACAAAGTGCGCGAGATACCGGAGTTCCCGGAAGAACTCCTGATAAAGTTGCAGCATCTCATCCTCAGCCACCACGGCTTCTACGAGTTCGGCTCGCCGAAGTTG
>QNCA01000050.1 GCA_003644325.1 Planctomycetota bacterium | reverse complement strand
TTCAACGCCAGCGACTACTACCCGGTGGACTTTCCGGACGCGGACTACATCATCATGCTTCACCGCGCCGGGCTGCGGGTCAAGGAGGTGCCGGTGGCGATGCACCCCTCACCGTCGTGCAAGAAATCAATGCACTCCGGCTGGCGGCCTATCTACTACATGTTCGACATGTTGCTGTCGATGCTGGTGGTCTTGCTGCGACGGCACGAGTTCAGGCGCGAAACCGAGAATCCCCGGAACAACGAGAAGGAGCAAGGCAATGAATAGATTGTGCATACTGTTGCTGCTTCCGGTCCTGGTCCTTTTTGTTACAGCGGCGTTCGCCGCCGAACACCCCCCGGACGACACGGCGCGGAGCGTCACGGCGTATCTCCAGGGCAACGACGACGAAAGAGCGGAAGCCTTCGCCGCGCTGTACAAAAGCCGCGACACGTCGGTAGAACGAATACTGGAACGGATAGAGAGCGAAGAGGACCCGAGCCGGCGCACGGCCCTGCTGGCGCTCGTGGAGCGCATCAATCACAAACGCAATCAGGAGCAGGACGGCATCCTCGGGATGCTGACCGACTACAGCCTGAAGGAGAGCCACTTCTGGATGGTCCTGATTTTGAGCGTGGGATTGTTTGTGGTGGTGATTGACCTGGTGCGGCGCAAGTTGCTGCGAATCGAGTATTCATGGTTATGGGTGGTCTCCGGCGCGGCGATACTTTTCCTGGTGCTCAGCCGCCTCTTGGACGTCGTGGCGGGCCTGATAGGCGCGCGGGTGCCCCAGGCGCTTTTTTTCATGGGGGTGGTTTTCCTCACACTGATAAACGTACACTACTCAGTGGCGATATCGCGCCTGACGAACCGGTCGAAGAACCTGTCGCAGGAACTCGCCGTGCTTAAGAGCGAATTTGAAACCGCCGTGGACGAAGCCGGCCGGGCCGGGTCAAACGGAGGACATCCGTGAGATGAGCGACCGCCCGCTAAGAATTCTTCACGTCGTGCCGTACTTCTATCCAGCGTGGGCATACGGGGGCATACCCCGGATAGCGTACGAGATTGCCCGGGAGCAGGCACGGCAGGGGCACCGGGTAAGCGCGGCCACGACCGACGCGCTGGACGCGGAGAGCCGGAGGAGTTTCGCGGAAGCGCCGGCGGCTTGGCCCGCCGAAGAGAACGTGGACGGCGTCAGCGCGTACTACTTTCGCAACCTGAGTAACAGCCTGGCGTATCACATGCAATTCTTCACGCCGCTGGGGGCACGCGGCTGGGCGCGCAGGCACGTGCCGGAATTTGATATTCTGCACATGCACGGCCACAGGCACCTGCTGAACAGCGCCTTCGCGCGGGCCGCGAGAAAGAGGCACGTCCCGTATATCCTCGCCGCGAACGGCACGGCCCCGGCAATAGAACGGCGCTTCCTGCTGAAGCGGCTGTTCGACCCGTTCTTCGGGAATCACGTGCTCCGGGGGGCGGCGCACTTCGCGGCCGTGTCCGAATCCGAAATCGGCCAATACACCGCGCTGGGCATACCCCGCGAAAAAATTTCGGTCGTGTACAACGGGATAAATCCGGCGAACTTCACCCCGCTGCCGGAGCCGGGGACGTTCCGCAGGAGGCACGGCCTGGAAGGTCGAAAACTCCTGCTGTATCTCGGAAAGATCACACCACGCAAAGGAATAGAGATACTGATAAGGTCGTACGCGAAATTGTTGCGCGAGGGGCACTTGAAAAAGGACGACTCCGCCCTTATCATCGCGGGCAACGACATGGGCTACCGCCGCGCTCTGGAGCGCGAAATCGCACGCCTGCGCCTGGGCGACGCGGCGAGATTCGTCGGGCTGGTGGTGGGCGGGGAGAAACTGGCGTGCCTGGCCGATGCGGACGTGTGCGTGTATCCATCGACGCAGGAGATATTCGGCCTGGTGCCCTTCGAGGCGCTGATGTGCGGCACCGCGGTAGTTGTGACCGACGACTGTGGATGCGGCGAGGTCATGGAAAGGGCGCGCGCCGGAAGGATTGTGAAATACGGCGATGTGGACGACCTTGCCGCGGCGCTCCGCGACACGCTGAACATGCCCGAGAAGGAAAGGCACGGGATGATAGCCGCGGGGAAAAAGTTCATCGCCGAGCATCTTACATATGAAAACATCGCCGGTCAACACATCGACGTGTACCGAAGGGTTCTCGCCGAACGCCATTAAAAATACTGTGAGCCGTGGACCATGAACAGAATTACTACAGTCTCGTTACTGACTGCGCTGGCGATTGCCGCGGCGGGCTGCGCCAGGAGCGACCCGCGTTTCGCCACGCCACGCGACACGCTGGCCGTGGTCGCCCGGGCGGTCAGGGAAAACAACTACAAATTGTTCAGAGAGACGCTGGCCGAGGTTGACGGCGAACCGGAGCATTACGACGAAAACCGCTTCGACGACCTTTCGGAGGAATGGACCTCCGAATACGAAATAGCAAAAGAAGAAGAAATAGTAAAAGGAGAAAAAGTCGCAATAACCGCGAGGCTGGAACTCCCGCCCGGGGCACGCCTCGGCAGGACCCACCAGACGGTCAAGATGTATTTCCAGAAAGAAGGCGCCGACTGGAAACTGCTGGTCACACAAACGGAAAATCTGGACGAATAGCGCCGGGGAAATCCTCGCAACCAAATGGATATCAACCGGAGGAATAAGGGGTGACAGTCACCTTTCAGTCACCTTTCCGACGCAAAATGATAGGCGCGCTGAAATACTACCATAAACACCGGAACCTGCTTTACAACTTCGTAGTGCGGGACCTGCGGGGAAAGTACGCCGGCAGCACCTTCGGGTTGTTCTGGACGGTCATCCAGCCGCTGATAATGATGGCGGTGTACACCATCATATTCTCCGTCATCCTGGACATCCAAATGAAAGAGGGCGCCGGTCCGCTGGAATCCGCCCTGCTCATCTTCTGCGGCATGGTACCGTGGCTGGCGTTTGCCGAGGGTCTCCAGCGCGCCACCAGCAGCATAGTCGATAACGCAAACCTCATCAAGAAAGTGGCCTTCCCCACCGGCATTCTCCCCTCGCACATCATCATCTCTTCAATGATAAACATGCTGGCGGGGATGGCGCTGCTCATCATTGCACTGCTGGTCTTCAGGGGCGCCGTCAGCCCTGCGCTGCTCTTCGTGCTGGTGATGATGCTGCTCCAGTTTATCTTCGCCGTCGGCCTGGCGTGGTTCTTCAGCGCCGTCAACGTCTTTTTCAGGGACACCGTACACCTGATGGCGCCGCTTCTCATGATATGGATGTTTTGCACGCCCATCTTCTATCCCATGGAGATAGTCACCAACAACGCGAGTCTCCCTCCCGCGTTCAAGACCCTCTACAGCGCCAACCCGATGGGCCTGCTGATACGCTCGTACCAATGCCTGTTCTTCGACGGCACGCTGCCGCCGGTTCATCTGCCGCTGGCGTTCGCGGCGGCGGCTCTCATCGCCGCCGTCGTGGGCTACCTCACTTTCAGCCGCAGCCAGAAGAAATTCCCCGACCTCGTCTGACCGCCTGGTGAAACTACAGGGCCAGCGTGTGCGTAAAATTTGAGGGCATGTTAATCAGGTACACGCCCCACCCACCCCCTTGCTTTCGCCGGTTGCTCCCCGTCACTCTCCCCTTAGAACGCGGGGGGCATCTATCTGGATGGATTCCGCGAGCGCGAATGCGAGGTCACATTTTGCGATGCCGAATCCCCTAGCGATATCCAGAAGCCAGTCCAGCGCCCTGGAAGGGTCCTGTGCGCGGTATATCATGATGAGAGAGCGCAGCGCGCGTATTTGGCAGCGACGGTTTTCGTTATCCCCACGGACGTAGTCAAATCTCCCACCCCGTGAAACAAGGAGTTCCTGCGGGTCATGTCCGAGTTGCCGATAACAGTCCCGGAGGAGTTTCCATGCCTTCGCATAGAGTTCGTCGGCGATAATCGCGCGCCACAGGGAGACGGCGGCACCCTGAAGCATGCGCGTCTTTTCGTCTCCTTCGAGCCCCCCGGCCATGCGCATGAGCGCCCAGGCGTATTCCGTATTTGCCTTCGCGCTGTGCGGCGCGACGAGCACGACGATGCGGTAGTTCTCACGGGCGCGCTCCAGTGCGTCCGCCCGCTCGTCCCTTTCAAGGGCGACCAGCGACCTGGTCGCCCATATATCGCCCAGGGCCAGGTAAAGCCGCCAGTTGCCGACGAGCAGCGGCCCCGCGCCGCGCCCTCCCGCTCCCATCCGTCTCCTTCTCTCCGACTCCTGGACGCGGTCCTGCTCGATACCGCGCCGCAGAACTTCCCCGGCACGGTCAAGATATTCGGCGGCGGCGAGTCTGTCGTTTCCGGCCAGGGCGGTCTTCGCCATCGTGTTATAGACCGTGCCCAGTGTGGCGTGCGCGGCGACGTAGCGGTCCGTAATGCCCACGGCGCGCTCGAGCAGGCGGCGGCATTCGCCGAGGTTCTCTTCCCTGTGTTCTTCATACAGGGCACGCGCATAGGCGCACAGGGCCCGGGCGCTTCGGTCGCTGGTCGCCGCCGTTGTGCGCCAGAACGTCAACTTGTCCCGCCAGTCCTCGTTCCGCAGATGCGTGCGAACGCCGTAGAGGATTACGATAATCCCCAGCAGGACACACGGCAGGGCCGCGCCGAACTCTCCGAACTTCCGCCGAAGCGCCATCGCCGCGTAAACACCCCCCAGCGCAATGCACCCCGCCCAGCCCAGTGATGAAACGTACAGCAGCCTCTCCGCGCCTATCGTGCCCGTAAGGACTACCACGTTGCTCACGGGAAAGATTGCGATGAAAAAGAAAAGTATCAGGAATGCAGCCATGCGCTCTCTCCTCCACATCAAGACCGCAGCGACCCCTATCAGCGCCAGGGCCGCCATCGAGCCGAGGAAGCGCGCATCGACCATGGACTGAACCGCCGGTATCTGCTCCGCGGAGTAATCCGCCGACAGTGTCACCGGCCACAACATGCGCCACAGGTAAAGCCCCAGCACGACGACCGCCGTGGCCTCCCGTTGCAGCAACGGCACGTAGCGCAGTGGATTGTCCGCGTATGTCGCGGGCGCTATCGCCAGGTCATGCAGGACCATGTATCGCGCCAGAAGCCAGCCCGCCGCAACCAGGGCGTAAAAGCCGTAACACGTCTTCAGCCTCTGCAAGAGCCACCGGCCGAAACCCCCGATACATCGGGGCCGCCGGGGCCGGATGAACAGGACGTCGTACAGCGGCAGAATGGCGATCATCGCCACGGCATTTTCCTTTGACAGCAGTCCCCCCGCCATGCACGCCGCCGCCCCGATGTGGTGCCACAGGGCCGCCGCCCCCTTATGCGTGCTGCCGCGCATGTGCAAGAGCAGGCCGAGAAGCAGGAAGAACATCACGAGAAGGTCGGCCCGTCCGACCGTGTTCGTCACTGCCTCGGTCGCTATCGGATGCGCCGCGAAGAGCGCCGCGCCGAACCCGGCGAACGCGACATGCCACCAATCAGCCCATACCCGTACAGCCCGCGACAATACAAGCAGCACCCCAAACGCGAGCAGGGCGTTCAGCGTGTGCAGGACAAGGTTGAAGGCGTGGTACGGTTCGGGCGAGAGTTCCTCCGGCGACTCGGGATACTGAAGGCGGTAGGTCAGAATAGTCAGGGGGCGGTACAGGTTCGACGCCTGCCTGGGCGCCCAGTAGTCGCTGGTGAAAATCTCGCCGGCCATCTCCGGGTTGCTCACCATCGGGTTGTCCCTGATGAGCACGGCGTTGTCCAGGAAGAACTCCCCCGAGAGGGAATTCAAGTAAGCCCCGACCGCAACGCACGCCGCCAGCACGGCGCACAGCAGGGCCGGCCCCGGAGAGGTGCGCGCGCCCGGCACGCCGCGCTTCAAGGCCTTACCCTTGTCTCCGGACTTCTTGCCACTCGACCTTTTCTTGCCCGCCATAACATCCTGCAAAAAATAAGCGCCTGCACAATCCGGCAACACATATACCAAATACATCCCCCCGAATCCACGCCATTCCACTGTACGCAAGGCCGCTCGGGTCAGACCACTAATCTGCGAACCCTGGCCTTACCAAGTCAAGGTTCTGTAATCAAGGTCAGACCTGTCGCGCCGGTACGCCGGAAGATTCCGAATGTTGTTGCCTGAGAGCGAGCGAGGATATATAATGCGCCCGTGGCGATGGAGCAGAGGAGACCGACATTCAAACCCGACAACGGAGCGACGGATGCAGGCTCGTGAAAAGAAACTGATGGAAGCGGACAATATGCTGGTAAGCGGGCAGTACGCCGGCGCCCTGGCGGCTCTCAGGGGATTGGTGGAAATATCGGAGGAAAAGAGGAAGTTCGCGCCCGACGATTTCAACTGGCAGATATTGCTGCTGGTCAGAATTCAAAGGGTATATAAGTCCCTCACCGGGGCTGTGCCGAAACCCCTGGAAAATTTGACCAGGTATTACGAGATAGTTGCGAGAAACCACCCCGGGGGCGAGGTGTCGCTGAGTCGCGAAGAGGCGATTATATGCGCAGGGACGCTGGACTCGCTTCCCGAGGTCGGCGCCGACAATACCGTCGTGCCCGCCGACGCCGGCGTCGAAAGGGATTTGGTGAACGGGATTCTCCGCCTTCTCGACCAAAACAAGGACAAGTACAAATTGGGGGTGTATTACCGGAAAGGGTTCTAACGGCGCGGGTAGAACACGCAAGGAATCCGGATGAACTTTCACGGGGAAAAGACCGCCGTGCTGCTTGCGGCGTTCGCGCTGAGCGGCCTGGCCGTGTGCGGCGCGCGTTACGCTCGCATGTGCACGGGCGTCGAGGTGAACCTTAGCGACCCCTCCGAATTCAGATACAGGATAGACCTCAACACGGCGTCCGAGGACGAACTGATTCTGTTGCCGGGCATAGGCCCGGCCCGCGCGAACCTGATAATCGAACACAGGGCCGTCCGCCCTTTCCAGCGTCCGGAGGACCTGAGAGAGGTACGATACGCCGGCGGCAAACCCGCCTTCAATCAGAAGGCTGTCCTGGCGCTGCGCGACCGGGTGACCGCCAAGGCGCCGGAGTTGACTCGTCATATTGAGGGGAGACCGTGAGCAAGCGTTCCGTCGCAAAGGCGTTTGTATGGCTGGCGCTGCCGCTTGTCACCATCGGCGTGATGATATTTTACGTCTTTGAGGCGCTGGAGCGCATCCCGGAGGTGGCTTACGTCCTGGCCCCGCTGGTAATCCTCACGTGCGTCTATGCCGTGGCGCTGAGCATGGTGATCCAGCGGCTCGTGGCCCGGGTGGAAACGCTGCTCGGGGAAAAGAAGACCACCAGGAGAATAGAGAAAGACCTCGTCACGCGCTATGAGGACCTGCAGAACCAGATTGAACTGCTGAGCGCGATGAGGAACGTATCGCACGTGGTCAACGACGCGGTGGAGTTCGGGAGCATCCTGGCGGAGGTAACGCGGATAGTAAGCGACGTTACCGGGGCGAACGAAATAACGATATTCCTGATGAAGGAGCACACGCGCAAGTTGCAGGCGGCGGTTCACAGGCGCGGCGAGGTCGTGCTCTTCGACGAAGACATAAAACGGCTGCGGATAGACAAGCGGCACGTTTACCAGTCCCTTCAGCACCGCACGGTCTTCCGCTACAAGCGCACCAACCATGTAAACTTCACAATCCCCCTTATCGCCGACCAGGAGTCGCTGGGCGTGCTCATGGCAACCGTGCCCCTGGCGGGCGAGGTGGAGGAAGTCGCAGGCAAGATGGAACACAGCGAGGCCACGCTGGTATCACTGGCGAAGCACATATCACTGGCGATAAAGACCCCGATACTTTACAACCGTGCGGTGGTGGACGGCCTGACCGGGCTCTACACCAAGCGCCACTTCCAGCACCAGCTGACGCATTACTTCAACGCCTCAAGGCGCCTGGACAAGCCGCTCTCGCTCGTGATGATGGACATCGACGAC
>QNCA01000049.1 GCA_003644325.1 Planctomycetota bacterium | reverse complement strand
GGGGATGTTCTTGGGCATCGCTTCCGTGGCTGCCGCCGTCGTGGTTCTCATCATTACGGCGGTATCTCATTCCGCCGGGCCGTCCGTTCTGCCCGGCAAGTTCGGCAGCCCCGAAAAGACCTACGAGGAATACGTGAGGGCGTTGCGGCAGGACGACTTTGAGGCGTTCGCCGCCTGCTTCTCGCTTGCCAAACGTTTCGACCTGGACCGCGACGGCGACGGCGTCAATGACAGCACGAGCGAAGAACGCAGAAAACTCCTGGAGAAGAGTTTCGAGGAGGCAAAGAAAGGGCGGGTGAGACAAACGCTGACCGTCCTGTCAAAACCGGAATACTCCGCCGGCGGCAAGACCGCGCTCGACGCCGGACGCGCCGAGTTGCGGATACGCTGCTTCAACAAACGGATAAATCAAACCAGCGACGCCAAGATGTCGTTCAAGCGCGAGGGGAAAGAGTGGAAAATAACGCACACCGACCTCTGATCGCGCGCGTGAACATCGTTTTTTATACATGGTGGACGTGACGGGACTCGAACCCGTGACCTCGTGGATGCAAACCACGCGCTCTCCCAACTGAGCTACACGCCCATTTTGGATACCGGATTGGATACCGGATACCGGATGGCGAATAACGGATTGCGGACGTGCTGTAGCGGCAATCACCGGTCCGGCGTCCGGATTCGGAGCACACATATCCTAACAACACTTTCTCTTATCGTCAAGAATTCGGAATTAAGTTGACGCCGGTTTTTCGCCGAATATAATACTTGTTATTGAGGCATCAGATATCCGAAATCCGACATCTGACATCCGCAATCCGCTATGGGCTTATAGCTCAGTTGGCTAGAGCGTCCGGCTGATAACCGGGAGGTCGCTGGTTCGAATCCAGCTAAGCCCACCATCTGAACTCGAACAGGGAACGGCGCCTGAAGCCGTCCCTGTTTTCTTTTGCCGCCGCGCAGTCGGGAAATTGTAATCAAATTGTAGTTAACCCGTATTTCCGCAAACCAAAACCACAGAGAAGACACAGAGATAACAGATTGCGAGAAACGAGCCACCGCCCGCGCATAAACAGTATGTGCCGCGCTGTGAGACATCGTTTCCGCCAAATTCCGTTATATCTTCGTTTCTCCGTGCTCTCTGTGTTCTCCGTGGCGAGAAATGCGGGGTAGCTGGTCCGGACACGGCGATCCCCCTCTCTAATATACTCAAGTTGACTGACTTTTTGTTAACCTCGGTGACTGTCACTAATTACGGAATCTCGTGAGCTTGCCGAACGAGATTCGTAGATTAGTGACTGTCACCGTAAGGACCGGCAAAATGGAAACTTATAGGCAAACATCCAGCATTGCCCGGAAAAAGTCAGTCAACTTGAGTAAATCAGCAACGCCGGCAGCGTCCGGGGCGGGTACTGCGCCGAACCGGTTCCGCGCCGGTTTACGTTGAAGTGGCTGATCGGAATCTGCTCCACGGCTTCGATAACAAAGTGCGCCATGTCATCGGAGGGCGCCCGGTCGCGAATATCCGGCGGAAGGAGCATCGGCGTGTTGCGATCCACGGTAACGTATTTCGTTGTCACAGCGACCCCATTATACCCGATCATGCTCTGACACGCTCGTGCCTGAGTCCGACGGACTCCTAACCCAGCCCGACCCATGTGAGGTCGTTGAAGGAGACCTCGGTCTCGACCGTGCCCATCATTAAGATGACGCGCTCGCGCTTCTTGTCAACCTTCTTGACCATGCAGCGGCTGCGCAACTTCGGCACGTAGATGAACTCGCCCTTCTTGAGGTGCAGCGCATACTCCCGGCGCTTGATTGCAAGGGGCGTTGAGTGCAAGGTGTCCGTTATGATGCGCTCTATTTCATGGGCCTGCTGCGCGACGGGCCGCGCCGCGTTCTTCAGCGGCGCAAGCAACTCCGCCATCCTGTCCTTCAGGCGGTTGAACGCGGCGTCTATCTCGGCCTCGGCCTCTTTCGCGAGCAACTCCCGCCGCGCAATTACCTCGTCCACCTTCTCCTGGTACTCCCGCTTGAGTCGCTCGGTCTCCTCCCGGATACGCTCGATGTCTTCCCGCATGCGTTCCATCTCAATGCGGGAGGTCTGCATCTCGTCTATCAGTCTGGTGGCCGAGGTGTCCTCGCCGCTCATCAACTCTTCCGCCTCACCGATCACATCCGGCAGCATGCCCAGGCGTTTCGCTATCGTGATGGCGTTGCTCGAACCGGGCAGGCCGATTGTTATCTTGTAGGTGGGCTGAAGCGTTTTGGTATCGAACTCCATCGAGGCGTTCTCGGCGCGGGGACGCGAGTACGCGTAACTCTTCAGCACGCCCAGGTGCGTGGTGACCACCGTGCGCGCCCCGCGGTTGTAAAGGTGGTCGAGTATCGCCGTGCCCAGCGCCGCGCCCTCGGCGGGGTCCGTGCCGGAGCCCATCTCGTCGATGAGCACCAGCGAGCGAGCGTCGGCGACCTCCAGGATTCTGACTATGTTCGACATGTGCGACGAGAAGGTGCTCAGGCTTTGCTCCAGGCTCTGCTCGTCGCCGATGTCGGCGTAAACGTCGTGAAATATCGGCACTTCGCTCCCGCGCCCGGCGGGGATGTGCAGCCCGCACAGCGCCATCGCGCTCAGCAGGCCGAATGTCTTCAGCGCCACCGTCTTGCCGCCGGTGTTGGGGCCCGTAATTACCAGCACGTCGAAGTCGTCGCCTATATGCGCCGTCAGCGGCACGACTTCCTTCTTCGCCTCTTCGATGTCCGCCGCCTTCTTGAGGTTCATCTCCAGGAGCAGAGGGTGGCGCGCCTCGCGAAGCCTCAGGTACCCCTCCTCGTTTATCTGCGGCGGCTCCATGTCGTAGGCGTTGCCGAACCGCGCCTTCGCATAGGTGAAATCTATCCAGGCGAGCACGTCCAGGTTGCGCCGGACCTCCGCCTCGCGCTCCAGTATCTTAAAGGTGATGTCCCACAGGATGCGCGTGACCTCCCGCCGCTCTTCGTAGAGGCAGTCGCTCAACTCGTTGCCCATGTCCACCAGCGCCTCCGGCTCGACATACGCGGTGGCGCCGGTCTGGCTCATGTCGTGGATGATGCCCTTTACACGGTACTTCTGTTCGGCCTTCACCAGCAGCACGCACCGGCCGTCCCGAATCGTGAAGAGTTCCTGCTGGAGGAAACCGCGGAGATTGCGGGAGGATACTATCGCTTCGACCTTTTGGCGGATGGCGGTCTGCAGGCGGCTGATGTCGCGGCGGATTTCGGTCAGTTTGCTGCTGGCGCTGTCACGCACCTTGCCCCGGCGGTCGATGCAGAAATCAATCGTGTTACAAATATCCGGAAACTCGGACAGGTTCCGCGAGAGCGAAACCAGCCGCGGAAAGTCGTCGCCGAGTTCCCGCATATAAGCCCTCAGCGCCTCGCCCGCGCGCAGCGTGTCGTGAATGTCGCGGAAGTCGACAGGCTCGACGGGATGGCCGAGTTCGTGCATCTTCTTGAGGAGCGGGCGTATGTCGCGCAGGCCGCCCATGGGGAACCGCCCGTGCCGCCTGATGACGTCGCGCATCTCCGTCGTCTGCTCGATGGTTGCCGCGATATCATCCTTATCCTTCAGCGGGCTCATCTTCTCCGCCACGCTCCTGCCGAGGGTGGACGAGGCAAACCCGGCGAGCAACTGCTTGACCTTGTCGAACTCCAGTACTCTTAGAGCATGCGCGTTCATGGAGTAAAATCCGCAGATTACACAGATTTTCGCGGGCCGTGCATTATCGGAAATCTACATTCGCTCGAGCGGTCGGACTCCGATGGCGGTCAGGCCGCTCGCAAGGACCCTGCGGATGCAGTCGGCCATGAGGATTCTCGCGGCGCTCAAGTCCGGGGCGTTCTCGTCGGCGACCCTGTGGCGCGTCAAATCGGTGTAATACTTGTTGAAAGCCGTGGCGATTTCCAGCAGATACCCTGCCAGCGCCGACGGCTCGTAGGTCTCCGCGGCACGCCTTATGACGTCGGGATAGCGCGCCAGGAGTTTGGACATTTCAAATTCCTCCGGGTCATCCAGCAGCGCGAAATCAACCTCGCCCCTTACATCCCCGCCCCACTTGCGCAGTATGCCGCATATCCGGGCGTGAGCGTACTGCAAGTAGGGGCCGGTCTCGCCCCTGAAGGAGAGCATCGAGTCCCAGTCGAACACCACGTCCTTGATGCGGGTGTTCTTGAGGTCGTTGAAGATTATCGCGCCTATTCCGACGGCTTCCGCGACCCGGCGCTTGTCCTCGAAGAAGCCCTCTTCGTAATTTTCGTCGATTATTCTTTCAGCCCTGTCGGCGGCCTCGTCGAGGACCTCCTCCAGCAGGACTTTGAAGCCGCCGCGCGTGCCGGCCTTTACCCGGCGTGTCTCGCCGTCCACCTCTTGCAGTTCGAGGTATATGCCGTACGGTATGTGCAGGCATCGCTTCGCCCATTCATACCCCATCCTTTCGAGAGCCTCGAAGAGTTGCTCGAAATGGAGTTTCTGCTCGGAGCCGACGACATACAGCATCCTGTCGAACTCGAACTCTTCGTACCTGTGTTTCGCGGCGGCCATGTCGCGGGTTACATACGTGGTGGCGCCGTCGCTCTTGCGTATGATTATCGGCGGCAGGTCGTCGTTTCGCATCTTTATGACAAGCGCGCCTTCGCTCACCTCTGCGATGCCTTTTTCCTCGGCCTCCCTGATTACCTCGTCGGTCTTTTCAAAATAGAAACTCTCGCCGCGGTAGTAATCGAACCTGACCCCGAGGCGCTTATAGACGCGCTTGAAATCCTCGACGCTCAAATCGACGAACAGTCGCCAGAGCCTGCGCGCTTCGGCGTCGCCGTCTTCCAGTTTCTTCAGCCACTCGCGCGCGCGGCCCTTCAACGCGCCGTCGTCCCCCATGCGCCGGTTGTATTCAACGTACAGGCCCGTGAGGTAGCGTATCGGGTCCTTCGCGAGTTTTTTCTCGTCGCCCTTCTCTTCGAACGCGGCCAGCACCACGCCGAACTGCGTGCCCCAGTCGCCCAGGTGGTTGATGCCGACGCAACGATAGCCCAGCATGCGGTAGAGGTTGTAGAGGGCGTTGCCGAGGACGGTGGTGCGCAGGTGGAAGATGCGGAACTCTTTCGCCACGTTCGGCGCGGAGTAATCGAAGACGATGGTTTTGCCTTTGCCTTCTTGCGAGGCGCCGTACTTGTCGCCTTCCTGAAATATCGTGCCGAGGACCTCGCGCAGCCACGCGGTACGCTCGACGAAGAAGTTCAGGTACGGCCCCCGCGCCTCGATGCGCGTCAGCAGCGGCGTGGGTTTCAAGGCCGCGGCAATCTCCGCGGCTATCTTCGCCGGAGGGGCCTTGCGGACCTTCGCCAGGGGAAAGCACGGAAAGGCGAAATCGCCCATCGCGCTGTCGGGCGGCGTGGTCAGGGCCGCCGCGATGTCACCGGCCTTCAGGCCGGTCGGCTCTTCGAGCAGGCCGCATATTTCTTTGATGAAAGGATTCATGTGAAAAGTCCGGGGTCCAAATCAAGATTCAAGAACCCATCTATATCGCCTCCTGTCTCGGCGTGCGGTTTTTGAAGACCGTGACTTCGTTTACGCCTATATCCTTGAGCATCTCGAGCGCTTCGGGCACGCCGCGGCCGAGGTTCTCCGGCACATGGGCATCGGAGCATACCGTAATCTTCGCGCCGCCGTAATGGATGAAGCGTTTCACGAACTCGATATCGGGATAGGGCTGGGCCGGTGGTTGCCGGAGACCGGATGAGTTTACCTCCAGGGCAACGTCGGCCTTCGCCAGTTTCTCGGCGATTCGCTCTATCCGGTCGTCAAATTTCGCAAGGTCCAAGTTCCCGAGATACGGCGTGCCGTGGCGTTTCAGAATGCCTATGTGGCCGATAACGTCGTAGAGGCCCTGCTCTATCGAGGCCTCGACCTCATCGAGATACTTGCGATAGATAGCCTCGGCGCCGTATTCCTTGAACATACGGGGCGTGTTCTCGCGCGAGGAAATGTCGCCGCCCAGGCCGTCCAGTATATGAACGCTGCCTATCACGATGTCGTAAGGCCGCCCCTCGATTTCCCTGCGCGCTTCTTCCGCGAGGCTCGACTGGCACGAGACCTCCACACCAAAGGCGATTTCAAGGCGGCCGCCGAATTCATCGCGCGTTTCCTCGAACTCACGCCGGGCGTTCTCGAAGTTATAATAACCGAAGGAAAAATCGGCCGGGTCGAGGTCTATGTGGTCCGTGAAGGCCAGGTAGTCGATGCCCATCTCAAGCGCGCGCTCGCAGTACTGCCGCATGGTCGCCTGCGAGTCCTTCGAGTGGCGCGTGTGAGTATGACAATCCGGAAAGAACCGCTTCATGTGATTTATTCGCCCTCCGGCGCACCGGAGGTGGTTATCTCTTGCGAAAGGGTAACGATTATATCCTTGAAGCCGCGGCTGCGCCAGAAACTCACCGCCACGGGATTGACCGTGGCGGCACGCAGCCTGACGGACCTGATGCCCTGCTTGAGCAGCCACAACTTGACCGTCTCGACCAGTCGCGTGCCGATACCCCGGCGCCGATACCCCGCATCAACCACCAGGTCTGATATCATGCCGAACCTGCCGGGATGAAATACCGGCGGATTCATCTCGACGGTCGTATTGCAGAACGCGACGATTTTCTCATCCTCCTCGGCAACGAGCGTGAGCACGGAACGGCTCCTGACGCATTTCGTAATGAACTTGCGGAATATCTTCTCGGCGGCCGGGTTCAACCGGAACACCGGGTCCAGGTCTGTGTGGAACTGCATCAGTTGCTTCCACAGAAGCACGATTGCATCCAGGTCTCGCTTTGCCGCTTCCCGAATATGGACCACCGGCGCTCTCTCCTATGATATCGCGCAGCCGGGCGGGAGGTCGCGGTCGAGCGTCAGCAGCACCACGTCGCTGCGGTCGGGTTTGCTCGCCGCCAGGAGCATACCGTTGCTCTCGACGCCGCGAATCTTCGCAGGTTCCAGATTGGTCACCACTATTATGTTTCTTCCCACGAGGGATTGCCCATCAGGGTACCAGGGCCTTATGCCCGCAACCAGTTGACGCTCCTCGCCGCCCATGTCAACCTTCATCACGTACAACTTGTCCGCGTTCGGGTGGTCTTCCACCGACAATACCTTACCGGTCTTGATCTCCAGTTGCTTGAATTGTTCGAAGTTAATCATGCTTCTCCTCCCCTGGTTCAGGATAGGCGGTCTTGCGGAAGTGAACTGAGGGCCGTATCAGGTTACTCGAAACGGCATGACGGCGCAACGAAAAAAGCCCCGATGAATCGGGGCTGGGTGGTCTCCGACCAGCCGCACGTCGCCACGGAAACAACGAGCGGGTTCTCACGAGCCCCCGCCGGTTACCTCGCGCTCCAAACGGTGACGGAATATGTCGGTCCAGTCAAAGGTTCAAGAAAGCAAATCCAGCAAGCGGTTCATCGCGGCGTTGAGTTTTTCGTCGGTCATGTACTCGCCGCGCTCAATCTCCGCGCGGATTTCCTCAACACGGTCGTGTCGAACTTCCGGCGTTGATGACAGTTTGCTGAGTAGTCTTGAAATCTGGCTGAATTCCACGGTGTCCTCACGGCCGGCGTGAGCGGCCTCGGGCCCGACTGAGCCCGTGCTTCTCTTAACCGACTCGATCCTCGTGGTTTTGGAAACGTCGCCTGGTCCTCGGATTTCCATTAACTCGGCTCCGAAAGATATACAACAACAATCCCCCCTCGACACATATACATGTCGAACCGTCATCAACGATTTGTTCATTCTTTATATCGGCCGGAGGGGGCTGTTACTTGAATCCTTTTACGCCGATTCCGCCCAATCTCGACACCCATTATTATATCCCAACACGCGGCCGTATCAAGCATAAGCAAGCCGGTATCTCCGGACGACTGCCTGGGAGCATGTAAGAATCTTGGAAAGGCCGCACCGGTGACTGTCACCATT
>QNCA01000048.1 GCA_003644325.1 Planctomycetota bacterium | reverse complement strand
CTGGCGGGAATGGTGGAAGAAGACGGCGTCCGACAGGCAAGAGGCGGAATAGACCAAACAGCGTTGGCGCTCCGCGGCAGTGGCGGAGACAACCCGTCTGTTTACCCGAGGAAAACACGCGGCGAGGACAGAAATGATATTGCGATACCGATTGACATTCATTGCAACGTTCCTGTTGTGTGCCCTCCCCATCGCGCTTCTGACGTCGTGTAAGGGGGGAGGCATAATCCCGGGCCGCGACAGGAAGCCGGAAATAAACGAGGAAGAAGCCCGCGCACACCTGAAGACCGCCCTCGAGTTCATGGAGGCCGGGCAGTGGGCGCACGCAAACTTCGAATTCAAAGCCGCCATTGACGCCGACTACCGTCTCTCGCCGGCCCATATCGGATACCAGGATTCTTTCTTCAGGTTTTTCAATCCGGAAGTGCCCCGACAGGTCGACCAGCAGAGCGAAATGCTGAAGATGTATGAAATGTACGCCAGGGAACGCCCGTCGGAGGCGATGTTTCAGTACCTTTGCGGCAGAATGCTGGACAAGATGAACCGGCGCAAGGAGGCCGTCCCGTATTTCAAGAAGGCAATTAAACTCAATGACCGGTACTACCTGGCGCACGCGGACCTGGCGAGGTTCTACAGCGAGGTGGACAAAAGCCCCGCACTGGCGAAATATCACAAGGAGAAGAGCGAAAAATATCGCGCGATACACGAACTGCGAACCCGACTGGCGGCCAAGCCTTTTGACATAGCGCTGCACAGGCAGTACCAGGACGCGATGCTTGCCGCCGAGCGGAGCAACGACCTGCCCTCCGGTACGGTAATCGAAGAGTACAGGAAGCGCCTGCAGGACGTGACAGGCGACAGGAAGAGGGAAGCGCAATATCTCTATCTGTACGGGCGACTGCTCGGCCAGGCCGGAGAACTGGAAGAAGCCCGCAAGCACTTCGAGCGCGCCTCGCTGCTGGACGAAAAACTGCCCTGGCCGTACGACGGACTCGGAACCTACTACATCCGAAAGGCACAAGAGATCGGCGCCGGCGCCGCCGAGAGAATCGACTGTATCAACAAGGCATTGCAGGCACTCGAAAAGGCCGCGCGTAAAGGCCCCGACCAGACCGTCATACAACTTAAACTCGCCGGACTCTACGTGGAGGTCTCGTCGCTCCGCCTGAAACAGGCCGACACAATCCGCGCGAACGCGGCAGCCGGAATGCTCACCCGTGATGATGAACGCCGCATAAAGGGATTCCTCCGCGAGGCATACCGGATGAGCAGTGACAGCAAGGCAATACTCCTGGGACTGGTGAACGAGGGAGTAACGGAGCCGGGAGTTTACCGGCAACTGGCAAGCCTGATGTTCGGCGACGGCTGCTACTTCACGGCGCTGCAGACCGCCCTGGCGGGCCTGGCGCTGATGGAAGACAATCCGCCGCCGGACCCCGCAGCGCGCGAAAAGTTGCACACGAAATTGACCGGCATCGTCAACGACTGCAAGGTCTATATCGCCCGCCTGGAGGAAAACCGCGACACCTCGGGCATGCCTTTCCCCCAGTTGTTCTTCAAGAAGGAATTCCGTGCCCGCATGCGGAGCGAGGTGAGCGGCTTCCGCGCCCGTACCGTGAAGAGTCTTGCGGCCTTTTACGTCCAGGTCTTGAAAGACAGGGAAAAGATAGACCCGGCCATCCTGCCGGATTACGAGCAGATGCAGAAGGATGCACTGGTGCAACTGGACATGGCGCTCTCCGACGGCGCGGACGAGGTCCGCAGGGAGGCAATCAAGGTGCTGGGGCTCTTGCGAGTCGCGCCGTCCTGCGAGAAGATAGGCGCGATGCTCATAGACCCGGACGAAAACGCGGAAGTGCGCAGGGATGCGGCAACCACACTGGGCGAAATGCGGACCGTGAAAGCGGTGGATTACCTGATACGAGGACTCAAGAGCGGAGATCGCTACGTGAGGGAAAACTGCGCGAGCGCCCTTGTCAAACTGGGCGTCCAGACTTTCGGATACAATTTCGATGACAAGCCCGCGCAGCGCGCCGAAAAGATAAAAAAGATAGAGGACTGGTGGCGGGGAAACAGGGAAACGTACACGATACCCCGCGACAACTGAGCCGGAATGCGACAAAGCGGCGGGGGGCACATGCGCCCGTACGGGCGCTGCAAAAGCGTTTCTGCCTGAAAGGTGACTGACACCATTGCCCATTCGGACCCTGACGGGTCCCCAGGGCGAGGACCCGGAACGGGCGGAGCGCGGACGCTCCGGAGGAGCGGCCGCTCGTAGATGGTGACTATCACCTTTCCGACGCATGTCCCTTTGAATATACAGGACTCAATAACCCTGACGGAACGTCGAACCGTCACGTCAAATGGTGCACGCCATGCCGGAGGAACGGCCCTGGACGATTGCCGCATTACTGGAATGGACAAGGCAGTACTTCGCACGCAAGGAAATCGAGAAACCCCGGCTCGACGCGGAAGTGCTGCTGGCCCACGTGCTCGGAATCGAGCGCATAGCGCTGTATACCGGCTTCGAGAGGGTCGTAAAAGGCGACTTCCTGGCGAGGTATCGAGAATGCGTGAAACAACGCGCCGAGCATTGCCCGGTCGCATATATCACGGGCCGCAAGGAATTCATGTCCCTCACCTTCGAGGTGTCGCCCGATGTACTCATCCCCCGGCCCGAGACCGAACTACTGGTCGAACGCGCGCTCATGGCGAGGCATGAACCCTCGATTATCGTGGAGATAGGCACCGGCAGCGGGAACATTGCCGTGGCGCTGGCCGTGAAACTGCCGCAGGCGGAAATCATCGCCACGGACATAAGCGAGGCCGCGCTGAGGGTGGCCCGGCGAAACGCCCGCCTCAACGGCGTCGACTCGAAAATCAGATTCATCCACGGCGACATGCTCGCGCCGGTGACGGCCGAAGGATTGACCGGCCGCGTTGACGTGCTCGTGTCCAATCCGCCGTACGTGGCCGAAGAAGAGTGGGCAAACCTGATGAGCGACGTGCGGGACTACGAGCCGCGCCCGGCCCTGGTCAGCGGTAAAGACCCGCTGAAGTATTACCGCGTACTCGCGCGGGGAGCGCCGGAGGCGCTCTCACCGGGGGGACGTCTCATGGTGGAGGTCGGCGCGGACCGTGCGGAGGCCGTCGGGAAACTGTTCGAGGATTCCGGCCTGCGCCGCATAGAATACGTCAAAGACTACGAGGGCATAGACAGGGTAATCGAGGCAACCGCCGGGTGAAAAAGGGACACGGTCCGTTTACCCGGCGGTTTGCGGTCCACCTCTTGAACGGGAAGACCTATGGATAAATTCGTCATAGACGGGGGGAACCGGCTGGAAGGGGTGGTGCGCATTTCCGGCTCGAAGAATGCCTCGCTGCCGATGATGGCGGCGTCGCTGCTGACGGATGAGACGTGCGTCGTCGGAAACGTGCCGCCGCTGGCCGACATCCGCACGATGTCCATGATACTGGCCGAACTGGGCGTGAGCGTCGAACGCACGAACCCGACGACCATCGAGTGCCGGCCCGGCGATGCAACGGCGGTGACTGCGCGCTATGAACTGGTCAGCAGGATGCGGGCGAGTTTCTGCGTGCTCGGGCCGCTGGTGGCGAAGCGCAAGAAGGCGCGTGTCTCCCTGCCGGGCGGCTGCGTCATAGGCCTGCGCCCCATAGACCTCCACATAAAGGGCCTGAGAAGCCTGGGCGCGAGGGTTTATGTCGAACACGGCTACGTGGTCGCGGAGGCGGACAGGCTGAAGGGCGCGGAGATTTACCTGGGCGGGGCGTTCGGCTCCAGCGTGACCGGCACCGCCAACGTAATGATGGCGGCGACGCTGGCGGAGGGCCGAACCGTCGTGGAGAACGCCGCCTGCGAGCCGGAGATTCAGGACCTGGCCGAATTTCTCAACGCGATGGGCGCGCGCATCAGCGGCATCGGCACCCCGCGGCTGACCATTGAGGGAGTGGAAGAACTCGGCGGCTGCCGGTACGATGTAATACCGGACAGGATAGAGGCGGGGACGTTCCTCGTGGCCGGAGCAATGACGCGGGGCGACCTGCGGCTGGTCGACGCCAGGCTGGACCACCTGCACGCAGTGGTGGACAGTCTGCGACGGATAGGCGTTCACGTTTACAGGGAAGGCGGCGAGGTGCGCGTGGAAGCCCCGGAGCGGCCCAGCCCGATTGATGTAACCACGCTGCCTTATCCGGGCTTTCCCACCGACCTGCAGGCGCAATTCATGGCGCTGCTGAGCCTGGCCGACGGGATAAGCGTGGTGACGGAAAAGATATATCCCGACAGGTTCATGCACGTGGCGGAGTTGAACCGCATGGCGGCGAACATCCGCAAGGAGGGAGCCACGACGATAATCATGGGGGTGCCGGAGTTGTCCGGAGCGCAGGTTATGGCGAGCGACCTGCGCGCATCCGCTGCGCTGGTGCTGGCGGGGCTGGTAGCGAAAGGCCGCACCGAGGTGCGCCGCGTTTATCATATAGACCGCGGCTACGAGAAGGTCGAAGAAAAACTGCGCGCCGTCGGCGCGAAGATACAACGCCTGCCGGACGAATAGTCCGGCCAACACGACGCCCGTTCCGGCGTATCAACACAAGAAACGTCAAAGGGCTAAAAAATCCCCAATAATCGTTTTGCGAGGGAAACTTCATGAAGACTCTTTTCTGCGTCATGTCAACAATCTTGATGCTCACGGCTTCGGCCCGGGTTGCGGTGGCGGCGCGTGAATACGTCGACGACCCCGTGGCCAAGTTCCTGAAGGTCAGGGAAGGCCGCGAATGGGACAAGGTAAAGAAAGCGCACCAAAATGACTGGGCGGTCAAAGGCATCGACAACCTGGAGGACCTGGCCGAAGAGGAAATGTATGCCCCCGAAGCGGTGCTGACAATACTGATGATGGCCTACCACGGCAGCGAAGCCGCGGAGAAATACATCCTGGATTATGCCGAGTGCGTGGACAGCCCTGCGGGTGCGCTGGCGATTATGGGCAGCATATTCCTCAATCACGAGAAGGTTATCCCCAGGCTTCTTTACAGGATAGGCAGGAGCGGCAGGGACGCCGGGTTCTTCAAGGGCGTGGCCGGCACGGCGCTTGCCAACCTGACGGGGAACTACATGGAACCGGACCAGGAGCGCTGGCAGAAATGGTGGAAGGAGAACAAAGACGGTTTCAAACCGGACAACAAGGCGGATATGGGCCTTTACAGATACGAGATGGAGAACGGCCCCCTGACCACAAAGTGGGTCTTCGGAGACGCCGGCCGCGACGATCGCTTTATGCGGCTCCTGACGGAATTCAACAAGGAGGTAAAGAAGTTCAGCGGGAAGCGCTGGCCGCTTGACAAGGCGCTGGAGGCGATGAGAAACGGGAAGTTTGATGATGCGAGAAAGGCCGCACAGGCCGCCCTAAAGAAATACCCGTCGGAAGCCTACGCCTTGTACATAGCCGGCTGCACGGCCCTGCAGGCCGACGACGTGAAGGCGGCGCGGGAGCGCTTCGACACGCTGGTCGCACTGAACAGCCGGATAGGATCGGCAAGGCTGCTTGCGGCCTACTGTAAAGAAATCCTGTCGAAGGGAAAAAAAGGGGTCGATATCGACATACTGCTGAAACTGTTCCGCAATCTGCCCCCTGAAACCACGCACAACGAGTGGGACGTGCCGACGACCTACATTTTCGACAAGGTCTTTGTGCCGTCGCAGGAAGCAATCGAGCGCTTCGCCAAGGAGAACATAAACAAGGCCGAATTGCTGGCCGGCGCGATAATGATGCTCAAGGACGCCGACTTGTCGTCCGAGATTCTCGACAAAGGCATAAAGAGCAACCCCAACAGCCCGCTGCTGAGGATGCTGCGTTTGCAATTCCTGATGCAAGCAGGTATAAAAGAGAATTCAAGGCAAATCCGCGAGGAGATAGCGGCTGTCAGGCTGCTGGAAGGCGAAAACGGCCTGCTCGACTGCCTCTCGATAGTGGTCGGCAAACCGGACGAACTTGACAAGGTAGACATGACCGGTCGCGGCACGCCATTGACGAAAAGCGAGATGGATGCGCTGGCCAAGGCATCTACCCGAAGGCGGTTCACGCTGCTGAGCGGGCAGAGGGTCGGCGCTCTGCTTGCGACGCTCCGGGAAATGGGTTCGCTGACGCCGCTTGCGATCGCGGCCCAAACGCGCAAGGAAGGAACCTTGCCACGGGTAGGGTGGGTCCTGAGCACGGTTGCGGCGAGAGCGGAAGCGAACATCGCCGACGCGGTGGCAAATGACAACATGAAGGAAGCAGAAAGGGTGTACGCCCTGCTCGAAACGCTTGCAAACAGGATCCTCAACGAGGATAAATCCTTCAGCAATGCCGGCGCGGCGCTTGGCATTCTGCGGCACGCCGAGAGCGGCATGGCCGCCGGATACAAGCAAAGAGGTGAAAACGACAAGGCCCAAGAACGCTGGGACAAGTTCAACCGGCGCGCACAGAAGATGGGACTGAGCCCGGTTGACCTGGACGATTTTCGCTACATTCGCAAGATACCCGTGCCCAAGATAGCCGAAGCGCTTTCGGCGGCGATGCTTTCAGACGAGAGAACCCTGTACAGGAAATACCCTCCCGTCTATGAAGGCGACGAGGACAAATAGAACAAGCGAGCGAGAAAGACGACATGTTTGAAGCGCTCACGGAAAACTTCTCCAAGATATTCCAGCGATTGCGCTCACGCGGGAAACTGACGGAGGAGAACATAAAGGAAGGCATGCGCGAAGTCAAGATCGCGCTCTTGCAGGCCGACGTCAGCCTGCCCGTCATAAACGAATTCATCAAGAAGGTCACGGAGAAGGCGGTCGGGCAGGAGGTCATAAGGAGCATCTCGCCGGGGCAGCAGATAGTAAAGATAGTCCACGACGAGATGATTCGCCTGATGAGCCCCGCCGACCCGAAGATACCCTTCGCCGACGGCGAGCCCACCGTGATAATGATGGCCGGCCTGCAGGGCACGGGCAAGACGACCACCTGCGGCAAACTGGCGCTGAAACTGAGGTCAAAAGGCAGGAAGCCCCTGCTCGTCGCGGCGGACATAAAGCGCCCCGCCGCCGTCGAACAACTGAAGGTCCTCGGCAGGCAACTCGACATCCCCGTATACGCGGAAGACAGGAAACGCGTCGTCAAAATCTGCAAGCGCGCCGTCGACCACGCGAAGAAAGAACGCCTGGACACCATCATCCTTGATACCGCCGGGCGGCTGCAAATAGACAAAGAGATGATGGAGGAGTTGCGCCAGGTCGCCGCGAAGGTCAAGCCGCACCAGATATACCTGGTTGTGGACGCGATGATAGGACAGGACGCCGTCAACAGCGCCAAAGAGTTCAACGACCAACTGGAACTCGACGGAGTCATCCTGACCAAGATGGACGGCGACGCCCGCGGCGGCGCGGCGCTCAGCGTGCGCGCGGTCACCGGCAAGCCCATCAAGTTCGTCGGCGTGGGTGAAAAGATGGACCGCCTGGAAGAATTCCACCCCGAACGCGTGGCCGGGCGCATACTCGGCATGGGCGATACCGTCACCCTCGTCGAAAAAGCCCGGAAGGAAATCACGCAAGACGAAGCGGAAAAACTCCAGAAAAAACTGGCAAGGGGGGAATTCCACCTGGGAGACTTCCTGGAACAAATGCAGCGCATGAAGAAGATGGGGCCGCTGGGAGAGATCTTCAAGATGATCCCCGGCCTGGGGTCGAAATTGAAAATGGGTGAAGAAGAGGAACGCGAACTGGTAAAGATAGAAGCGATCATCCAGTCGATGACCGAGCAGGAACGCCGCCGCCCGGAGATAATCAACCTGAGCCGCAAGCGGCGCATCGCGCGCGGCTCCGCCACGACCACTGCGGACGTCAATGGACTGCTGAAACAATTCAAACAGATGAGAAAAATGATAAAACAGATGAAATCCAAGGGATTCTTTGGTAAGATGAAAGGGATGAAGGGCATGGCAATGCCGCCGGGTTTCGGTTGAGCAGCGCCTGATGACCGATTCCCTTTGATTTGTTTTTTATTGTTTGGAGGACCAGATGTCAGTCAGGTTGAGATTCAAGAGGATGGGCCAGCG
>QNCA01000047.1 GCA_003644325.1 Planctomycetota bacterium | reverse complement strand
TCGAAGTCCTTCACTAAATAATATGTATGGCCCCTTGCGCAATACAGCGAAGAGTCCGCCGGAGATATTTCTATCGCCTTGCCGTAAAAGAATATTGCGCCCTCGTAGTTCCCGGCCTTGTTAAACCCGTCGGCGATTCGCCGGTACAAATCTAAAATCTTTCCTGTTAGTTTAGGGTCCAGGCGCGCGGATTTTTCGAAATCGCTTGTCGCGAGATCGTTCTCGCCAAGCATCGAGTAGGTCATGCCGCGCATGAGATAGGCCTTTGCAAAATCCTTCCTCTGACTTATGGCTTCGTTGAAGTAACGGAGAGCCTCGCGGTACTTCTTTTCCGTCCACGCTGAAAATCCTTTCTGGTAATAGGTGTCGGCCCGATCGTTCACCAGCCTGTTGATTTCCTTTTTCGAGAGAGTCTTCCCGTACCCATTGCCCAGTTCGCGAAGGTAATCGACATAGATGGCGAAATTCAGGTTTTCCTTGCCAAGCGCCCCAAGGCCGTAAGTATTGACTCCTATCACTTCGCCTTTTTCATTAAAGAGCGGTCCGCCGCTGTTGCCATGATTGAGCGCGGCATCGATTTGAAAGCATTTCGTTCCTTCAAAATCCCTTTTTACGGCGCTGATTATTCCTTTGGTTACGGTCTGTGCCAGGATTCCCTTGCCGACTGCCCCGAATCCCGAACCGGGAGAGCCCACAGTGAAAATCGGATCCGCCGGTTGTACCGAATCCGTATTCCCCAGTTTGACCGCCGGCGGCAGAGACCTGCTTCCGCCTGCCTTGACTATGGCAATATCCGCTGTCGTGTGAACCCTGGCCACGCTCGCGGTGGTTTGGCCGGGCGACCGAGCGTCATAAAAAATTACAGTTATCTCTCCTCCACCCTCGATAACATGCCTGTTCGTAGCAATCCAACGCTTATCTGCATCCAGCACGAAACCGGTTCCCCAGCCGGACTCAGTTTTGACTGTTACAACTGACGCCTGTACGCGTTTGTAAGTTTCGGCAAGTGTTTCATTTTCTCGCCCCTTGGGCTGCCGCTCCTTTGGTTCCTCGGGATTATCGGGACCGAATTCGGGCGGATCCAAGTTCGTCCGGGGCGTTTCCGTCACGAACGGCTTGGATTCCCGCTCCCATACTCGTGGTGCGACCCTGCTTAACACCGGCCGGTTTCGCAAGGCTCTTTCCTCGCTTTCTCTTGTTTCCCGAGAAGGGGCTTGCGTCTCAGCAATGGAGGGCTCCTCTTCCGGTGTCTCGCGGGATTTAAAAATCGCCATGCCGCTAAGAAAGGCAGCACCAAAAATTAACAAACCGACGACCGAAAGCAATGCTACAACGACGCCGGTGGAAACAACGCGAGCATTGGGAATTTGCGGTGGCGGTGCGACATTGGTGTGATATTGTGAGGGCGGGGGCATGATTGCGGTGCCGTGGTCGTCCGCAACATTATTAACAGGGCGCGGAGCGGAGGGAATCAGGAAACGTTTGCCGCAAGCGGGACACCGGCCTTTACGCCCCTCCATATTGCTGCGGACCTTTAACAACTTTCCACAGGAACATCGAAACGAAAACTCAGTACCTCTATTTTCCATAGCAATGGCCTCCATATGCCTTCGGCTAACAACTCGCTAACATTATATCCCTATCACTCAATTCTGTCAAGCAAATTTCTGTATTGATGATGGATTATGAACAGTCGCGAAAAATGCCGGCGGATTCTTTTACAGCCCCGAGATGACATTCGAAAGGTTTGTCACAAGCGGGCCACCTTTTCGGCCTGAATATTAAATCATTTCCCATTTTCCTTTGCAAATTTTGCGTTGAGCATTTTCGTGATTTCCTGCGTGATGTCGATTTCCTCGTCGAAGTAGAGGACATTGATTCGATTTAGGACCTCGACGCGCTGTGTGACGGTCGGCTGGTCCAGGACCACTTCCTTCTTCCAGAGAACCACTTTTATCGAACGCTTCCGACAGTACTCCCTTATCGCGCCCTCGATGTCATTGAGGATTGTCATGAAGAGTTCGTTGTCGAGCGTGTCGATGTCCATCCTGGCCTGTTTGGCCCGGCTGTCCAGTTCGGCGGCGGCCCGCTGATATTTCTTGTCGTAGTCCCACCAGTCTTTGCCGCCCTTGGGGTAGGCATCGCGCTTGCGCATCAACTCGTCCAATTCCTTCTCTTTCTCCTTGATTTCCGCCGACAGTTCCCGCTGGTGGGCGGCTATCTCCGCGTCGCGCTTCTTGTACTTGTCGTAGTTCTTCAGAACGCCGTCCATGTGGACGACCGCAACATCGGACTTCGGTTCCTTATCGCCCTGTCCGCAGGTCGTGCCGACGGCGGCAACGAGAAGCGCCGCGCCGAACAGCGCGGCCAGGGACACGCTCGCGAGGGGGAATAATTTTCTCATCGTCTTGCTCCTTTGCGGTATGTTTTTCGTGCGGTGACATCACCCCGCCCATGCCCATACGGGCCCGTACCGGGCGCAAAGCCCTTGCACAGGCCGTCACGGCCGGCCGGGGCGTATGATGCCGACTTCACAGACGCGGATTTCCCTGTCTTCTTCAAAGCGGTGTCTGACGGGCCTGAACGACAGGGGCATCTTTACATTGCATATCTCGGGCATGTGAAACTTGTCCTGCCTGGACCGGCGGGGGCTGATTTTGGTGATGGTTTTCAGTTCGAGTTTTTCGCCGAAGCGCTTTTCCAAGCGCCAGAGGATCATAACTTCCTTGTAGGCGCGATAGGCCTGCCTGCCCGGTCTGGTGACCTCGTAGTAGAGTCGGCCTTTTTCTTTTTTTGCCGCCACCAGGCCGTCCCGGGCCATTTCCCTGAGCGCCTGCCTGGTGCGCGCCCTGCCGAAGGGGCTGACGCGCAGTTGCCTCTTAAGCGCATCCAGGGCTTCACCGACCCGGAACCTTTCTATGGGAGGTTCCACCTCCGTACCTATCATCGCTTCGAGCAGGTGGTACTTCAGGGCGAGGTCCCTTTTCGCCAGTTCCGCCGCCATATCTTTCTCCGTGCGGGACTTACTTGAAGCGTCCTTCGTTTTTCGCCCACCATTGTTTCCATTTCTCCAGCGCCTTTTGATTGCTCTTCGCGTCGGGGTCGTAGCCGAATTCCCGCCCGGCTATCTCGCGGAGCCGCGTTACGGCGTTGTGGCGAATGTAGTCGTTTTCATCGGCAAGCGCCCTGATGTACTCCCCAACGGTCTTCCTGTCCGTATTGCCGGTTATCCCGTAGCCTTTTTGGCGGAAGCCCTCGTCCACCAGTTCTTTCACCGGCGTATCGCGCTCGGCCATCCACCACTTGTTCCAGTCCTCGGCCTCTTCGCCCAGGTCCCTGTTCATCAGGCGGCGCAGGGACTTCAGGCAGTTTGCCCGGACGTTCCTTGAGGAATCGTCCTTGTAGTATGCCAGCAGGGTCGGCACGACATCGTGCGAGGCGTACAGGGGCAAGAGTTCGGCAACGGTTTCCCGGATGCGAGCGCGGTCGCTCTCCATCAGTTTCAGTACCGCCTGGAGCACTTCGGCATCACCGCGATATTTCGCAAGCACACGCACCGCCGCGCCGACCACCGTTGTCGAATTGTCGTCCAGGCAGGCAAGCACCGCCTTTTTCGCCTCGTCCGTATTGAATTTCCCCAGCGCTTCTATGGAAATTGATTTGATTCCGGAGTCCTTCTCCTTGAGCAATTTTGCAAGTGGCTCGACCGCTTCTTCGCAGCCGATTTCGCCCAGGGCGTATATCACTTTTTCCTTTATCGAATAGCGGCACGTCTTCAGAATCTTCAGGAGGAAACCGGCTGCGCGCTCGCTCTTCGTGTGGCCCAGGGCCTCGACCGCCGCCAGGGCCTCCGGCACCGTGTCGCTGTTACAGAGTTCCTGCAACTTCGTTATCGCCTCATCGGCAGCGGTGTTGCCCAGTGCGGCGATGGCGGCGAGTCTGTATGGCGCCGTCTCCTCAACCTCAAGGTAGGCGATAAGTTTCTTTGCGACTTCCCTGTCTCCCCTGGCCCACGGCAGTCCCAGCCCTGCCAGGGCGCACAGACGGATTTCCCCGTCCGGATGCTCCAGCGCCTTGAGCAGGAACCGCCTGGAATCCTTGCTGTCTATTCCGGACAGTGCCACGACCGCCGCGCGGTACGACTTCTCATCGTCGTAGTCCCGGGCCAGGTCGGCGGCGGTTTCCGGCAGGGCGTAGTCGCCAAGTGTCTCAATTGCAAGCAGGCGCACCTTGTCGTCGGGGTCTTTCAGCAGTCTGGTGACCGCGCTCACGGCGTCGGGATGGAGAGAGTTTCTTATGGACCTGAGCGCCGAAAGGCGAACTGCCGCAACCGGGTCGGAGCACGCCCTGGTAAGGGTCTTGACGGCCGCCTCGCCGGTGAATCCCCCCATCTTTGCGAGAGCATCCTGGCGTATATCCTGGATCTTGGACCTGGTCAGCAGAATCATCGCGTCCTCAGTCTCCGGGCCGCCGATTTTCGCAAGGGTCTCAATGGTGGAGCGCAGAAACTTGCGGACGTCGCGTTCCTCGCTGCCAATGTATCTCTTTATCTCCCTGGTTATGGGTTCCACCGCTTCCCCGGCCTTCATATCGCCCAGCGCCTTCACGGCTTCGATCTTAACGTTCACGTTTTCCGCCCGTTCGAGAATCTTTACGAGCGCATCCACCGATTCCGGGTGGTCTATCAACTTAAGGGCCTTGATGACTTCCGCGTGAATCTGAAACGGGGCGTCACCAGGCGCCGCCCGTGTGAGGTCCTTGATTACGTCGGGCGTTTTGAACCTGGCCAGACCCTGTATCGCCGCCGTGACAATGTCCTCGTCGTCGTCCCGCAGGGCTTTGCGCAGGGCCTTCCTGGATATGTCGTTCTGAATATTACCCAGCGCCTGTACGGCGGCCAGCCTGATTTTCATGTCCCTGTGAAGGATGTTCTGCGATAGACCCTTCGCCGCCCGCTCCCCGCCTATTTCGCCCAGCGCCATGCAAATCTTCTCTGAATTGGAGGTCGTCTTTTCGGAGCGCAACATCTTCAGCAAATTCTTAACCGCGTCCTCGGTGCCTATCTTCTTGAGGACGTCGACCAGTTTCCCCCGGACGGTGGAGAATTTAGACTTGCTGGTCAACAGCGCGAGATCCAACTTTTCCCCGGGAGCAAGTTTCATCGACTCCAGCCGGCCCAGCGCCATGAACGCCACGTTGGCGCGACGTTTCTCCTTCAGGCCCTTGACCAGGATTTTCATCTCCCTGTCGTCTTTCGGCTCCAGGGGGACGCCGCCCACGATATCCCCCTTCAGTTCATACTCATCCCTGCTGTCCATGATCTTGAGAAACACGTCCAAGACACCCTCGTGGTCGCGCCGCTTGTTCAACTGCTTCAAAGCCTCTTTCTTCACCTTGCCGTACTCGTCCTTCTTGTCCTTAACGGCCCGCAGAAATACCTTTGTCTCGCCCTTGTTGTCATATCCGGATAGCCGCTTGATGATATGTAGTTTGGTGTTTATATTGCAATCATCGAAGATGCCGTCCAGCGCCTCCGCCGCTTTGGAGGTCTCGAAAGATGCCACCGCCGTAATGACCATCTTGCGGACTTCCTCTTCGCGCGTCGTCAAGGCGCTGACCAGCGCCGTGAACGCCGCCTCGCTCTTGATCTTTCCCAGTTTTCTCGCCGCCGCCACGCGGTCCTGTATCTCGCCGGACCTCAACTGCTGGCTCAAGAGTTTGATTTCCTCATCTTCCCCGGGACCCTTTTCATCACTCGCAGCGCTCGGCGTGGGGCAGGTTACCAGGAAAACCGTGCATACGAGAAGGATGGGCAGTGCAAATCTCTTCATGGCGTGTCCCCCGAGTTTGATAACGCTCTCCTTTCGAAACCGCAATTCACGCACATATTATACCACCTGGCCGCCATATCGTCAAACAGCGCCACGTGTTGGAGGGCATGCAAGATTCATGGAAGGACCGCGTCGGTGACAGCCGCCGCGCGGCAGCGCATGTGTTCTTTGGCCCCGACTTGTCGGGGGAAACCGCAAATGCTCCCCCAAAATTTGGGAGCATGTAAGAATCCTGGAAAGGCCGCACCGGTGACCGTCACCGTGCCGGCAACGCCCGGGATTCTTACATGCTTCCCAAAATTTCAGGTAGTTGATTATCGTTTCATTTCGCGTTATAATTACCGTTTCCGGAAATCGCGTCTGAGGCTGCTTCCCCCGGAGACCTGGCGGGTGTTCAAACCTTATCCAATTCGTTTCAAAGAGATTTACAAAGATGCCATCTGGGGCGGTGACAGGCTGAGAAGCCTGTTTGGAAAAGACATACCGCCTGGCGGCAGGACCGGCGAATCCTGGGAGATATCGGACCACGGCGAGGATACCGGCCTTGTCGCAAACGGAGACCTCGCCGGAGTGGAGACGCTCAGGACGCTGTGCGAAAAGTATCCGCAGGAGGTGCTCGGAAAGGCCCTTGCCGCGAAGCGCCGCGGGAAGTTCCCGCTGCTTTTGAAGTTCATCGACGCCAATGACGTCCTGTCGGTCCAGGTACACCCCCCCGACGAGTACGCGCGGCTGCACGAAGACGGCGAGACGGGCAAGACCGAAGCATGGTACGTAATCGCCGCCGAGGCCGGCTCCCGGCTGATAAAGGGCCTCAAGCCCGGTACGACGAAGGATGACTTCCGGCGACTGCTCGCGGAGGGCAAACTGGAGCAGTGCCTGAATTCCTTCGAAGTCGCGCCCGGCGACGTGGTGCACATAAGGGCCGGCACGGTCCACGCCATTGGCAAGGGGATACTCCTGGCGGAGATTCAGCAGAACAGCGACGTTACCTACCGAGTGTATGACTGGAATCGCGTGGGGTTCGACGGCGCCCCCCGACCGCTGCATGTAGATAAGGCGCTTGACGTGATAGACTTCGGCGCGCCGGAATCTCCGCCGAAACTCACATGCGCCGATGAACCCGGCGTGCGCCGGATGGTGGAATGTGACAAGTTCGTCCTGGACGTCCTGACCCTCTACAACGGTTCGTATGAAGGAACGACAGGCGGTGAGCGTTTTGAGGTCCTTTGCGTGGTCGAAGGCAAGGGCAGCATAGCCTGGGCGGAAGGCGAGGAGGAAATCAAGGCGGGGGCTTCACTGTTAATTCCCGCGGCCCTGGAGAGGTATCGCGTGGCGGCCGGGGACCGCGTCCGTTTGCTGCGTTGCTATGTTCCCGGGTGATAACCGTGGCGCTCGAAAGACTGCAAAAGATAATGGCCGATGCCGGCGTGGCATCACGGCGCAAATGCGAGGAGATAATCGCCGCGGGCAGGGTAAACGTGGACGGCGTCACCGTAACCCGGCCGGGTTTCAAGGCGGACCCCGAGAAGTCGGCCATCGAGGTTGACGGCCGCCCAATCCACGCGGCGCGCAGGGTGTACTACCTGCTCAACAAGCCGAAGGGCGTGCTGAGCACGACCTTCGACGACTTCGGCAGGCCGACCGTTGTAAACCTGATACCTGATGAAAAGCGGCGGCTCTTCCCGGTCGGGCGGCTGGATGAGGACACGGAAGGATTAATACTGCTGACCAACGACGGGGAACTGGCGAACATACTGACCCATCCCCGCTACGGCGTAGAGAAGACCTACTCGGCTAAACTGCGCGGAGTGATAACAAGAGAGGCGGTAGAAAAATTGAAGAAGGGCTTCCGCCTGGAAGACGGCCGAGCGCGCGCGGACAGGGTCACCGTTACCTATCGGGGCAAAACCGCCTCCTCCGTACGCATGACGATGCGCGAAGGACGCAACCATATAGTCCGCCGGATGCTGGCAAAGGTCGGGTTCCCCGCGAGACACCTTCGACGCGACCGTATCGCCTTCCTGACGCTGCACGGCCTGGGAAAGGGCGAGTACCGGCGGCTTACCCGCCAGGAAGTCCAGGGGCTCTACAAGCACGCGGAGCAGACACAAAAACAGCCGGCGAGAAACAAAAAGAGCCGGCCTAACCTTTAATTTGCAGGTTCCAAAATGACGCAGATTGATTCAGCAAGACAGGGCAAGATAACCGACGAGATGCGGGCCGTGTCCAAGGCCGAGGAAGTATCCGCCGAAGAGATACGCCAACGGGTCGCCCGGGGAACGGTCGTGATACCCTGCAACAGGAAACGCGGCAGGCGCAAGGTC